>JAKEHD010000268.1 GCA_022615215.1 Blastocatellia bacterium | reverse complement strand
GGGGAGCAGGGGAGCAGGGGAGCAGGGGAGCAGGGGAGCAAGGGAGCAGGGGAACAAGGGAGCTATAAAGACAGTGAAGTCAGATCCCTATCACCCCCGCACCCCCGCACCCCCGCACCCCTGCATGTTTTCACGCATCACTTCCTGCTAAATCTCCGGTAAATTCTCCAGCGCGAATTTCAGCAGCGCGTTCCTTCCTTTGATCTCAAGTTTTTCGCTCATATTCTCTCGGTGATGCTCGACCGTCCGGGGACTGATGAAAAGCTCGGCGGCGATCTCCTTGCTCGTCTTGTACTCGGCTATCATTTTGAGTATTCGCCGTTCGGTGTCGGTGAGTTTCGTAAGGGCCGACCGCTCGCCGGGGGAGTCGTCGCGGCGGCTCCGGTTTATGAGGTAATTCGATAGTATCGGTGAGATATAATTCTTGCCCTCGGCAACCGCCTTGATGCAGTTGACTATATCTGCGACGGCGCTGTTTTTCAGCACATACCCCATCACGCCCATATCCATAGCTCCATTGAAGAACTGTTCGTCGTCGTACATCGTCAGGAGAATCACCTTCACATCCACGCCTCGGTCGCGGGCGGCCCGCACTACTTCAAGGCCGTCTTTTCCGGGCATCTCGACATCGAGCACCGCTACATCGGGTTTTGATTGACGAATCAATTCGAGGGCCGAATCGCCGTCTTCGGCTTCACCTATTATTTTGAGTTTCGGGTCCGCTTCGATGATCTCGCGCAACCCTTTGCGAAATATCGGATGGTCGTCGGCGATCACGATTCTTATTTCAGGACTGTCCATCGGTTCTTCCTTTCAATGGCAATGTTATTTTGAGAGTCGTTCCCCTTCGGGGATATGAATCGATCTCAAGCGAACCTCCGAGCAGGCGAATCCGCTCGCCTATACTTGCGATCCCGAGTCCCGCCCTGCGATTGAAGAGCGAAGTTTCCGGGTTGTCATCGAACCCTTTGCCGTCATCCTTGATAGTTATGCTCAGGGTGTCCCCTCTGTGATCCACGATTATGAGCGCCTCGCTCGCCTGCGAATGCTTGACTATATTGTTTATGCTCTCCTGAATTACGCGATAGAGATCGATCTCGTATTCTTTGGGCACAAGACCGTCGAGCGGGGCGATTCGGGAAGAGAATCGAATGCCGGACGCGGAATCGACCTTCTCTATCATATCTTCGAGGGCGCTACTCAGGCCGAACCTGTCCAAGTGCAGGGGGCGCAGATTGTATGCTATCTTCTTCGTTTCAGTGATGGCTTCGGAAACGACCGACTCTATCTCCTTGAACTGCTCGACGGCCGAACTGCCAGAGTCCGACAAGTCCGCTCCTATCAAGGCGCGGTTCTTTATGACCAGAAGACTCTGTCCGAGACCGTCGTGGAGTTCAGCGGCTATGCGTTTGCGCTCCGCTTCTTGGGATGATACCACTCGGCGCGAGAATGCTTCCTGCGCCTCCCGCGCTCGTTTCAGGTTCTCGATTCGCAGACGGTAGATCAGCGCGACAATCCCCAAAAACAATATTATGACGAGACCCTGAAACCACAAGGTCTGATAGAAAGGCGGTATCACAATTATACTTATCGTCGCGCCTTCTTCGTTCCACACTCCGTCTGCGTTTGCTGCTATCACACGGAAAGTGTACTCTCCTGCGGGTATGTAGGAATAGAATGCCGTGCGGCGGTTTCCCGCCTCGACCCAATCCGCGTCCAACCCTTCGATCTTATAGCGGAAGCGTATCGCTTCGGACCTGATAAGGCTAAGACCCGTATATTGAATCTCAAGGGTTTGCTGGCCCGCAGGGATTTCCATACCCCGGTTGAAGGCGATATCTTTACGATTCAGGAGCACTGACTCTATCAACACAGGAGGCGGCAGAGGATTGGACGAAACGCCTTTGGGGTCGACCGAGACTACGCCATTCAAAGTTGGAAACCACAATCGCCCGTCGCGCGCGCGAAAGCCGGCGGGCTGGCGGCCTCCGTTGCATTCGGAATTTCGCATTCCATCTCTGACACCATAAGAGATCGATGTGAGCCGAGTAAGTTTCCCTTCGGCGAAATCATTGAGTTGTCGATGGCTCACTCGATATATGCCCTGATTGCTGCTCATCCAGAAATTGCCCGCGTCGTCTTCGAGAATCTGAAAGACTCCGTTGCTGAACAACCCGTCATCTGTCGTGTAGCGCGTGAATCGTCCGTCTTTGAAGCGATCTAGCCCGCCGTCATAAGTGCCTATCCATAGAGCGCCTTCGCGGTCTTCATAAAGCGAGCGGACGCGATTGCTCGAAAGGCCGTCGCTTTCCGTGTAAGAAGTGAACTGACTATTGTGATAACGAACGAGTCCGCCGTAGGTGCCTACCCATAGAGCGCCCTGACGGTCTTCGAGGAGGGCGTGTATCTCCAGGTCAGGCAGCCCCTCTTCCGTTCCATAATATCGGCTCTTTCCATCCTTATGTTCGATGAGTCCGTCGCGGGTGCCGAACCATAGAGTTCCCTGACCGTCTCTATGGATGACGTTGATGTCGGCCCATGGTCTTGAATCGCCGAGCATGGCGCTTTCATCGGTGAACAGGTGGTCTTTGTATGAGATCAACTTATCTTGTGCGCCAATCCATATCCGGCCATCGCGGTCTTCATATAACCCCATAATGATACTGTGAGGTTCGCTTACTCTTTGTGTCTTCGAGTCGAGGGTTGGCGGGTAGTAAGAGAAGGTGCCATCTTTGTATCGGAAAAGTCCGTCGCCGCCCATCCACAAATTACCCGCGCGGTCTTCGATCATCGGATATAAACTTTTGCGTTCCAGTTCTCCTTTCGGGAGGTAAGCCTTGATGATCTGTTTATTGATACGGAAGAGACCGTTGCTGGATGTGCCTGCCCAGAGCGTCCCCTCGCGGTCCTCGTAAATCGTCGCAATGTGATTTGCGGGAAGCCCGTCCCGAGTGGTGTAGGTTGTGAAACGACCGTCCTGAAATCTCACAAGTCCTCCGCCCGGCGTGCCGAGCCAGAGCACCCCTTCCCGGTCCTCGCAAAAGGCTCTGACCCAGTATGAAGGCAAGCCGTCTTCGGTCGTATAGCGGGTCAGGGTGCCGCCTTCGAGCATATACAGCCCCTGCTGCCAGGTGCCTATCCAGAGCCTGCCCCGCCGGTCTTCATAAAGCTGCGGGCGATCCTGATCGTCTCCGCTGAATTCAGGAACCGTGTACTCGGTCACCTCGCCGTCTTTGACTCGCCGCAGAGTGGTTTCGAGCCTGTAGTATAGAGCGCCTGATCGTCCCTGATAACCGAGCGCCGAATCGAAAGAGTTCAAATCCGTCGAGAGAACGACGAATCGTCCGTCCTGCCATCGGGCAAGCCCTTTGCTTGTGCGAACGAGCAATTCTCCGCCCTCGGTCTGACGCAGGCCGTATATCCAATTGTCGGGCAGTCCGTCTTCGGTTGTGAAGGTGGTGAACGCGCCGTCGCGGTATCGGGTCAATCCGCTGTCTTCCGTGCAAATCCAGAGATTCTTATCGCGGTCTTCCACGAGGCGAGTGAAGCGATTGCTTCTGATGCCTTTAGAGTTGATTTTGTTGAATACCTTGAAGCGGACGCCGTCGTAACGCACGAGGCCGTCGAGCGTTGTGATCCACAGATAGCCATCGCTTGTTTGAAGAATCGAGTAGACAGAGTTTTGAGGCAATGCGCTGCCCGATGTCCAGGAATCGAAGCGGTATCCGGTTGAGTCGGCAAGAACAGGCCGCTGACCTGCGAGCAGGAAGCCTGTCAGGAGCATGAGGAAGATGATACTGAAACCAAAGCGCGTCATGATCGGGTTTTCGCAAGATAATGTGTAATGGTATCAACCACAGATTTCACAGATTTCACAGACAGGAATCTTTTGTAGAAGGCCCTGCCTTCCACT
>JAKEHD010000033.1 GCA_022615215.1 Blastocatellia bacterium | reverse complement strand
GCGTCCCTCTCTGGAAATTCTTTCATTTTGCCCCGCGCGCAGTATATCTCAACGAACCGAACATCCATCTCATGCGACAATTCGCTGGCCCCGTTCTTCCCGGTCGTGATTTGGTTACTGGGGCGAGGTCTGGTAATCTTTGGACTGGGATAGATGATTTATGCCAAAGATACTGGTCACTAACGACGATGGAATACATTCGGCGGGCATTCGCACGCTCTCCAGTGCGCTCAAGGCTATAGGCGATGTCGTAGTGGTCGCGCCCGCTCACGAGATGAGCGCCGCTTCGCATTCGCTCACGCTGACACGTCCGCTTCGCATAGAACAGGTCGATGACGATCACTTCTCGGTCGACGGAACGCCTACCGATTGCGTCACCATAGCCATGAACAAATTGATGAAAGACGATCCGCCCGCGCTGATAGTTTCGGGTATAAACAAGGGCGGCAATCTCGGCGACGATGTGTGCTATTCGGGGACGGTCGCAGGGGCGCTCGAAGCCGCTATCTACGGATTGCCCGGCATAGCCGTGAGCCTCGTGCAGCGCGTCAATTTCGATTTCCATATCGCCGCAGAGTTTGCCGTCGAGCTTGCGCGGCGCGTGCTCGGAGACGGCTTGCCGCACGGGACCGTGCTCAACGTCAACGTCCCTCCCGGTCAGATTCGAGGCGTCCGCGTTACCCGCCAGGGATCGAAGATCATCAAGCCCACGATCATCGAGGGCCTCGATCCGCGCCAGCGGCGCTATTACTGGATAGGAGAGGAAGCCTTCACCTGGAACGAAGAAGCGGGCACAGATTACGAAGCCCTGCGACACGGGTTTGTCTCTATCACGCCGCTTCGCAACGACCTTACGGACTATCACATGCTTGACGAGATCAAATCGAGAGACTGGAACATAACCACTGAAAAACATTCTGCATGAGAGGGAACCATTCATACACAGGATTACCAGGCGCGGCCCTATATAAATCACAGCGCGAGAGCATGATAGATTTGCTGCGCAAGCGCGGCATACGCGACGAACGGGTGTTGAAAGCAATGTCCGAAATCCCGCGCCACCTCTTCGTGCCCGAAGCCCTTATAGGGAAAGCCTACGGCGATCACGCGCTGCCCATAGGCTGTATGCAGACCATATCTCAACCTTACATGGTCGCGCGTATGACCGAGCTTCTCGAAATCGATAAAGATTCTACGGTGCTTGAGATAGGCGCGGGGTGCGGCTATCAGACGGCTGTGCTCGCGGCGCTTGCGGGCCGCGTCTTCGCAATAGAGCGCATAAGTGAGCTTGCGCGCATGGCTCAGGCGAATCTCAAACGCCTCGACTGTCACAACGCGACCATACTCTGTTTCGACGGCACGATAGGATGGGAAGAGTTCGCGCCTTACGGGGCTATACTCGTCGCCGCGGGAAGCCCCTCGATTCCGAAACCGCTCGTCGACCAGCTTGCCGTAGGGGGCCGACTCGTCATCCCCATAGGCGAAGAAGAACAGCAGGTGCTCGTTCGAATAATCAAGACCGAAAAGGGGACCGTGAGAGAAAATCACGGACTCTGCCAGTTCGTCAAACTGATAGGTCGGCACGGATGGGAGGATTGACAGTGGCCAGTCATCAGCTATCAGTCATCAGCTTTCAGCTTTCAGCTATCAGACCAAAGACTGATGGCTGACAAGAAAGCTTTATGGCTGAAGACTGACCGCTGACCGTTGATAAGGTGAATCATGGAGTGGATAAGTTATTTCGTAGACCTTTTTCTTCATCTCGACAGACACCTAAACGAGGTGATTCAGGATTACGGTCTCTGGACCTACCTGATACTCTTTCTCATAATCTTCTGCGAAACGGGGCTTGTTGTGACGCCGCTGTTGCCGGGCGATTCGTTGTTGTTTGCGGCGGGCGCGCTTGCGGCAAGCGAGGGAAGCCCTCTCGATGTAAACCTGTTGTTCATTCTGCTGACGGTTGGGGCGATCCTGGGCGACACGGTGAATTACTGGATAGGAGCCTGGGTCGGCCCGAAGATTTTTTATAAAGAGAAGGTCCGCTTCTTCAAGAAAGAGTACCTGGAACGCACGCACCGGTTTTACGAAAAGTACGGCGGCAAGACGATCATCATGGCGAGGTTCGTCCCCATCATAAGAACTTTCGCACCCTTCGTGGCAGGCATAGGCAGCATGACCTACTGGCGTTTCATCCTTTATAACATAACGGGCGGAATCGCGTGGGTCGCGATATGCATATATTCGGGCTACCTGTTCGGCAATATCCCAATCGTCAAGAGCAATTTTTCGATCGTTATTCTGGTTATCGTGTTCATCTCTATCCTGCCGGGCCTGATCGAATACGGCAAGCACAGGTTTCGCAAATCCCGGACGGAAGTATCAGAGCACGCCGTACTGCAATCAAAGGATGAACAACAGGTGAATCAGGTGCCCGATTGAAAGTAAGGATGAGGGATGAAGGATGAAGGATGAAGGATGAAAAGCCCTCTTCGCAACGACTTTCATCCTTGCCCTTACATTGAGTCAGGAAAGCGAAAAAGACCGTTTGATTATGCAAGAGACTCTTTTTGCATTCGCGCAAGCTGCTGACACTCTGGCACAAGCCGCCGAAGATCAGGCCCACGACACACATTTCGCCATCACCATATTCATAATCCTGCTGCTCATAGCATCGGGAGTGGCGATGGCCACTAAATGGATAAAGGTGCCGTATACTCTCGCGCTTGTGATAATCGGCGGGATCATCAGCCCCATGCATTTCATACCGGCGGTCCATATCTCGCCCGAATTGATACTGTTGATCTTTCTGCCTGCGCTGCTCTTTGAAGCGGCCTGGAATCTCAAGCTCGATCACCTGCGCGAAAACCTTCTGCCCATACTGACGCTTGCCACGCTCGGCGTATGCCTTTCGGTCGGAGTGATAGGCTGGATACTTCATGCAGGGATAGGCATACCGTGGTCTATGGCTCTGCTCTTCGGCGCGATGATCTCGGCTACCGATCCCGTATCGGTGCTTGCGCTCTTTAAAAAACTCGGCGCGCCCAAGCGACTCACCACTATAGTCGAAGGCGAGAGCCTCTTTAACGACGGCACGGCGGTCGTCGTCTTCAACATAATCCTCGGCATAGTCATAGGCACTACGGCAGGCTCCGCAGGCGCTATAGCTTTAAGCTCCGTGCGCCAGTTCGCGGTCGTCGTATTCGGAGGGCTTGCCGTAGGCGCGATAGTCGGCATACTCGCTTCGATTCTCACCTCTTATTTCGACGATCACTTGCTTGAGATAATGCTGACGACGACGGCGGCTTATGGCTCTTTTCTTCTGGCCGAAGAACTACTGCATGTTTCGCCCGTGATAGCCGTGCTCGTAGCCGGTTTGATAATAGGAAATCAGGGCCGCGCGCGAGGCATGTCGCCGACCACACAGGTGGCCGTCAGTTCTTTCTGGGAATATGCGGCCTTCGTCGTCAACTCGCTCGTCTTCCTTCTGATAGGGCTTGAGGTCCAGGTTCCGATGCTTGTCGAAAACGCCACTCCTATTTTCTGGGCCGTCATGGCTATGCTTGCGGCGCGTGTCGTGGCTATTTATGGATTGGTTCCTGTGGCGAATCGCTTCGCCCTGCCCGTCCCTTTCCGATGGCAGCATGTGTTGTTCTGGGGCGGGCTTCGCGGCTCGCTTTCGATCGCGCTCGTGTTGAGCTTGAAGGCGAATACTCCCGGACGTTCGCAACTCGTTGCGCTCATATTCGGCACGGTCATCTTCAGTCTGCTCGTACAGGGCCTGACCATCTCGCCCCTTTTGAGGTGGCTCCGCATAACGCAGAAGAAGACCGAGTCGACGCCCTTCGAACTCTTGCAGGGAGAGATGCTGGCCGAGTCGGCGGCCCTCGCTGAACTCGACACCTTGAGCAAGCGAGGCATGATAACCGAGCGCGTCTACAAAGGACTGAAGTCCGGCCTGTCAGAGGATTATCAGGAGTTGAGCAAACGGATGGCCCGGCTCGACGCCGAAAACGAAGAGGTCGAGCAGGAACAACAGCGCCGCATTCATCGCCACCTGATCGACGTGAGGAAAGCGCGCCTCGGCGAGATTCTGCGCGAAGGGGTGATCTCCGAAGCCGCCTATCACCAGTTGAACGAACAGTTGAACGACCGCATAGCTCAACTTGAAGGCAACTCCACCGAGACAGAAACGGAAAGCGAAGCCGAAGCGGAGAGATGAAGCGATTCAGCAGGTGAGTTATGAAACCATGAAGGATGAACGAAAATCGCTTTCGTTCATCCTTCATCCTCGGTTTTCACGTCTTACTTGTTCGGTTGGGGGGTGACGCGGAGATATGGTTTCAGGGCCTTCCATCCGGCCGGGAATTTCTCTTTAGCCTGTTCGTCCGAGAGCGCAGGGACTATTATAACGTCATCGCCATCCTTCCAGTTCACAGGCGTCGCAACGCTGTGGTTGGCCGTCAGTTGAAGAGAATCGATGACGCGCAGTATCTCGTCGAAATTGCGGCCCGTGCTCGCCGGATAGGTGATCGTGAGTTTCACCTTTTTGTCAGGCCCTATGACGAAGACCGAGCGCACCGTAAAAGTGTCGCTGGCGTTCGGGTGAATCATGTCGTACAGGGTCGAGACTTTGCGGTCGGCATCGGCAATTACAGGAAAGTTCAAGGCCGACCCCTGAGTCTCTTCAATGTCTTTAGCCCACTCTTTATGAGAGTCCGAAGGATCGACGCTCAGTCCTATCACCTTGACGTTGCGTTTGTCGAATTCAGGTCTGATCCGCGCAACCTCGCCGAGTTCGGTGGTGCAGACCGGAGTGAAATCTTTCGGATGGGAAAACAGAACGGCCCATCCCTCGCCTATCCATTCGTGGAAATTGATCGTGCCCTCTGTGGTCTCGGCAGTGAAATCGGGTGCGGTGTCGCCTAAACGAATAGCCATCGTTACTTCTCCTTTCGAAATTCAAACTTCAGGGAAAGCTACCTGTCATTAATTAAAAGCGCGTGTGTTTTGTAGATACCCTCGTTCTACCGATTATGCTGAGAATCTGACATCTCTTTTCGAACCAGGTAAGCTGGTCCCCGAACAGATTGGCTCGCCATGACCTTTACAATAGTACCCGACCCTTCGTTTTGTCAATCCTGCGCGCGCCCTCAATAAATGTATACTGCGCGCGGGGCAAAATGAAAATTTTTCCAGAGAGGAACGCTTATGTGGAGTGCGCCGCCCT
>JAKEHD010000267.1 GCA_022615215.1 Blastocatellia bacterium | reverse complement strand
GCCGCCTGCGCTCGAACATTAGCGTTACTGTCTTTCAATGCGGCAGCCAGAGATTCGACTGCACGGCTGTCACCTCTCATACCCAATGCCCAGGCGGACTGCGCCCTTACGTTTGCGTTCTCATCTTTCAAGGCAGTGGCCAGAGCTTCCACTCCATCTCTGCTTCCTCTCATTCCGAGCGCCCAGGCTGCTTGCGCCCGGACATGCGAGTTTTCATCTCTCAGTGCAGCAGCGAGGGCCTCCGTCGCGCGCCCATTGCCTTTCATACCAAGCGCCCACGCGGCTTGCGCTCGGACATGCGCGCTTTCATCTTTCAAAGCCTCTATCAAGGCTTCCACAGCATTTTGCCCGCCTCTCATTCCAAGCGCCCAGGCTGCCTGCGCTCGGACTTGAGAGTCGTTAGACTTCAAGGCTTCTATCATGGCTTCTGTAACAGAGCTATCGCCCATCTGTCCCAATGCAAAGAGCGCGCTACGCCGCACATCCGGGTCTTCATCCTTCAGAGCTTCTTTCAATGCCTCGACCACCCGGCTATTATCTTTGCGTTCCTGCGCTCCTGCTTCCTGCGCGGCCTGTGGCGCGGGCGTATCTGTTATTCGATCTAAACCTTCCGGCTCTTGCTCCTCCGGTTGCACAGTCGCTTCGCCCTCTTCCGGCAGCATTGCGGGCACAGGTATTGGCGTTGGCGTCGGCGTGGGCAATGCTGTCAAATGGCGTGATTCCCGCGTTATAAGTTCAACCGGCGCATTCATTCCCTGTGCCCTCGCAACCGGATGCAGAGCGGCAAGCGGCAACACGAGGGAAGCTACTACGACGCCTGACAGGATCATCCCTGAAGGATTGAGCCTCCGGCGGCTGAGTTTGGGATCGAGGATGGCAAGAAGCCGCCCCTCAAGCTGCGAACGGCGAGCTATGGCAACCGTAGCGAGCGACGAACATTTCGCCTCTCCGAACGAACGCGCTATGTCCAGGAGATGACCGGCATAGTCGGACGCCTTCGTTCCTGCGCCAAGAACGTAATCGTCGCACGCGCGCTCGCGCTCGATACGAAGTCGGCGGGCCGCAAGCCATACCAGCGGATTGAACCAGTAGAGCGCGCAGGCTATCTGAGCCAGCATCTGCGTCAGGCAATCGCGTCTCTTCACGTGGGCCAGTTCGTGCAGCAAAACCACCGAGCGGCGCTCTTCGGGCCACCCTTCTGCTCCGACAGGCAAAAGTATTGTCGGACGAAAAATGCCCCATGTCAGAGGCATCGTCACCCGTCCGCTTTCGAGCAACCTGACACGGCGCGTCAGGTGAAGCTGCCTGCATAAGTTCTGCATCCGTAACGGCCAGTCGCCCTCTGCTATCTCGCTTGCGCGTCTTGCCATCCACCACACGCGAATCGTTCCTACGAGGAGGCGAACCATTACGGCAAGCGCCCCCGCAAGCCAGACGATGACGGCCCACATCGGCCATGAAGTTCGAGCAAATATTGCCGGATGATCTTTTTGCGACCCGGCCCTCTCTGAGCGCAGCCGCTCGTCTTGCGCGTCCGCCACTTCGGGGAATTTATTTATCGGAGGCAGGCCGACCGCCCCGGCTTTTCCACCGGGCAGAGGTGATTGCTCCTGTCTCACTTCCTCGGAACCGATGGTGGGAATCGTCTCATTAGTAACCGATTCGGCTGACGATGCGGGCAGCAAAGGCGCGCGCCACGCCGGCAGCACGAATGAAAGAACGGGAAGGGCAAGCAACCCGCACAGCGCAAGGTTCCATACAAGGTGACGGGCCGCAGAAGATGCGCGCCGCAATACATAGCTCAATACGCTCGCAGCCATCAGCAAAACCACCCCCTTCAAAGAAACATTGAGCAAGAGTTCAAGCCACTCGCTGGAACCGAGCGTCATCTGTCCCGCGTTCGGAAGCACTCCCATCATCGTCCTTCCTTTCTGGCCTCTTCGATCAGTTGAGACAGCCTGTCTAGTTCTTCATCCGTGAGCCGGGACCGCGAAATATCGAGCAGCGCCGCCACGGCTTCTTCCGTAGAACCGTCGAAGAAGGTTTGCAACATCTGCTTCAATGCAGATTGCCTCGCCTTCTCGCGCGACAGCGTCGGCAAATAGATGTATCGCGGCCCGTCCTGCTGATGCTTCAGGTAGCCCTTCTCTTCGAGCAACCTCAGCATCGCCCTCACAGCCGAATAGCCCGGCGGCGAGGGCAGGTTCTCCATAACCTCGGCAGCCGTCGCCTGGCCTCGCTGATAGATTATGTCCATGATCTGACGTTCGCGTCGGCTGAGGTGTGTGTGTGATCGCCTGGCCATTTGAATTCTCCCCTCTATCAAACCCCGTCAGTCCCTCAGAGTTCCAAAACCTGCTAAAAAACCAGCAGAGTGCTAAAAAATTAGCACTCATTGAAAAAGATGTCAACAGCATAAGCTATTTTTTTAGCATTAATTTCGAGATGCGACACGCGACAGGCCCGGCCCGGTCAATTCACAGGGGTGAATTTGAGCGGCGGCGCGTGTGTGCTCGTGGTCGAGAGAGGCCGTCCCTTCATGAATTCGAGCATGACATCTTTGATCTTTGGGGAAGAGAGAAACAGCGGGTCGCTGTGTACCGCTCCATCGATTATAAGATGCTCGCTGTTGGGAAAGCCCTTGCGCACCTCTTCGGCATTGCTCACGGGCGTGCGCGCGTCGAGAGTGCCGCTGATGAAGAGAACCGGAACTTTCGATTTTACGGGAGAGCGAAACGCAGGTCCGAGGTCGGGGCTGCCCCATCCGGCGCAGACTCCGGGAAAGGGGAAATCGATCGCGTTGCCGAGCAGAGTCTGTTTTGCCTCGCGCTCTATCTGTCGGCGGCGGCCGTCTGATGCGCCTGAAGCGCAATCCATCATGTAAGGCATGGCCGAGCCAATAGTTCCCCGACGTTCGCCTATTAGACGGCGGGCGATGCTGCGGAGCGTCGCGTTCGAGGTGTCGCCTTTAGACAATGCATAGTAAACCGAGGGGATGCCGGCGACAGGCTCATTGCCCACAATGCTTGCTGTCAACCGCTGGAGGTCGAATTTGCCAAGCGTTACCTTGATCGGCGTATTCGTCGTTGTGTCGGTGTACTCAAGGGTGACGGGTTGCTTTTCGAGTTTGTCAAGCACCGTTTTCATGAGCGCCAGGAGGTCGGGCACTTTGGCGCTAACATCAGGGTCGGCTTTTGCCAGTTGAGAAATCTTTTCGAGATTCTTTTGAATGTTGCTCGGCAGCTTGAGTGAGTGATCCGGTCCCTCAACCCCTGCGAGTATCACTCTATCGATGCTCCGCTCGTGACGGCGAATCGTAGCCAGAGCCAGATGCGTCCCATAGCTTATGCTCCACAGGCTGATCTTTTCTGCGCCGAGCGCCTTGCGTAAATCTTCGAGATCGTCTGCGCTTTCGTTCGTGTTATAACCCGACAGGTCTACGCCCTGCCCTTTCCAGTACTCGGCGCACGAACGGGCGCGCTCATTGAAGAGGCGCAAAATTTCTTCCGGGTCGCCCGGTTTGTCCAGAGGGTAGTCGAGAGTTCCCCGGCAAGGCAGGCTCGGTTTTGAAAGCCCTGTCGCTCGTTGATCGAACGCTATCACATCGCCTATTTCGCGCATGGCCATAAAGAGCGGAAAGCGCGTGCCCCTTGCAGTCGCTATGCCCGAACCGCCAGGCCCGCCCGCAAGATAGATGATGGGCGAGCCGGGATTTTTCGATGTGCTCTTGAAGCGAACGAAAGCCAGTTCTATCAAGTTGCTTTGGGGGTTACTTCGGTTCTCTGGAACTATGAGCCGTCCCATCTCCGCGTCCACCTTTTCTCCGCTCCGCACTTGAAAACCAATAGGTTCTATGGTCAGGTCGCCAGCCTTCTTTTGTTGAGCGTGAAGATCGGCGGGCACAAACGTAAAGGCTGCGATCAGCAGCAACACGACTCCTCTGAAAAATTTCATGATCTATCGTCAGCCTCCTCTTTTTCGGTCCTTGAAGTAGTTTGAAACAACCTCTGTTAATTCTTTCGGATGACCGCGCCAGACGATGACGCCTTTCTCATCGATCAGATATGCATAAGGGAATCCTTCGACGGTAAAATTTTTCGAGCGTCCGCCTCTCGGTGTCGCCCACGACGACGTACTTCATTTGATTCCCCATCTTTTTGACGAACGAGCGCAGGGTTTGCGCATCTTCCCAACTGTAACCGATAACGACAAGGCCCCGGTCTTTGTAGGTTTCCTGTATCTCAGTCAAATGCGGAATCGATTTGATACAGGGAGCGCACCACGTGCCCCAGAATTCGAGGATGTATACCTTGCCGTCTCCCCATTCTCCGACCGCATCGGGGCTGCCTGAAATCCAATCCGTCACCCATAGCTTGGGCGGACGGTCGCCAATTCCCTGCGCCTGCAAGCTGCTTATAGGTGAAAGCGCCGTCAGAAGAATCATCATCGCGGTTATAGACCATCGCCTCATCGCGCAGTCTCCATAAAGATAGTGAGCAGGTTTCAAGTAATCGCAAAAGTCACGCAGTGTCGGATGACCCAGAGGCCACTGATATCCGGTTGTTGACACAAACAAAGAAGGTTAATCCAATATCTCAGAGAGCGCCCACCTTGCCCGGCGGCGCACTCTTTCATTCTCGTCGCTCAGGGCAGAATTAAGAGCATCGACCGCTTGCCGGTCTCTTATCTCTCCCAAAGCCCAGGCCGATTGCTGCCTGACTTTCCAATCCGTATCCCTCAGCAAAACGGCGATCAAGCCTTCGACGCCTCCGCGATTTTTCATATCGCCTAAGGCCCAGGCAGCCGTCTGACGAACGCTCGAATCCGCATCGCCAAGCGCCGTAACAAGCGCATCGGTCGCGCGCCGGTCGCGAATTTCGCCAAGCGCGCGTGCCGCTGCTTTACGGACCCATGAGTCATAATCATTCAATGCTATGATCAAAGGTTCTACGGCGGCGGAACGGTCTGTCCCTATACCGCCTCTAATCTCGCCAATCGCCCAGGCCGCATTCCTTCTGACTGTGGAATTCTCACTGTCGAGGGCCTCTACAAGAGGCCGAACGGCGGGCTGGCTCATGGCGGCCAGGGCTATTGCCGCACTCTCGCCGGGAGATGGATTTTTGAATACCTGAACTGCGGGACTCCACCTTCCCCCCTCCCAACATCTTGTAGGAATTTCCAGCGCCGAATCGTCGCCCAGCATATTGATTAACAACGGTATCGCAGCAACCGCTTCGAGTTTGCCAAGCGAACAGGCGGCGGCGGCTCGCTCATCCGGGCTTCGAGAGCTTAAAGCTTTTATACTCTCAGCGGCACCAGGAGGAAGATCATCCTGATTTAAAATCGAGATAAAAGGTTGCGGCGATTCGATACTATTCGCATCACCGGTATCTGAATCGGCGGGCGTTGCGATGCCCGTTTGATCGCCTTGTCGGGCTGAATCATCATCGGGATTTCCTGTCTCGGCTGTCGCTGCTCTGACGCCCATACTTTCTGATTGAGAGATATGCGGATTTCCCAGAACCGCCTGCTCTGACAGATCGCCGACGGGGGTTGGAATCGTTCTTATCTGTGCGCCCGCAACAACAGCGACGACAGCCATGATAGCGATAACTCCGGCCAGAAGTCCTGCGAAGCGATTCGAGCGCGGCGACTGGACGCCGACAATACGATTTATTCTATTCATCAGTGATCCTCCATCAGCAGCCATAGCCAGTTGCGGCGCGGCTCTGCGTAATCGCTCCACGCGGGTCAACGCGCGGGCATAAACCAGAGCGTCGCCGCAAACGGCGACCGCCATATCGTCACAACAATTCTCGCGTTCGATGCGGACCTGACGGGAAACCCACCAGACCGCCGGGTGATAAAAAAGCAGCGTCTCGATTATCGTCTGAAACAGATTGATGAGGTAATCGTGGCGTCGAATGTGAGCAAGCTCATGCGCAAGTATCGCTTCCAACTGCCTGGGCGTCAGACCCGTCAGGGCGCTCGCCGGGAGCAAGACTACTGGCCGCAACCATCCTATCGCCATAGGCGCTCGCACGAGAGAAGACTCCACCAAGCGAACCGGTTTCATCACGCGCAGCCGTTCGGCAAGACGGTTGAGAACCTTCTGCCACCTTGAATCGACCGGGCGTGTATGTTTGCGCTTGAGCCTCTGAACGTAGACCGCTCCGCCCATCAGTTTGAGCGACATAGCGAGCACCCCCACCAGCCACGCAAACATAAACCAGGGCATCAAGCCTTCGAATCGCTCATACAACCATTGCTGCCATGTCTGAGGTTTTGCATCGACCGAAGCCCGTCGCATCCCGCCTTCAATTGAATTGACTCTTTCGGTCGCAACCCTCCCGACTTCAAGTGCGCTCACCGTAGCAGACTCCACCGGCGCAGAGGGAATTGATCTGCTCATCCACCAGAAGGTGCCCACCGGCAAGACCATCATAAAAAGCAACGAGGCGCAGGCGACCACGTAGCGAAGATTGGCCGAGTGCTTCCGCAAAAGCCGCATCACTACGGCCAGAAGAATCGCCACTAACGCTCCCTGCCATAGAAAATGGAGCAGCGCCCAGCCCAACGCTTCGAGGCCCGTCTGTGCCATTAAAGATTCAAGCCCATTCATCGCTCATCCCCTTCGAGCTTATCCAGAAGCTGTTCTACCTGCGCAAGCTCTTCATCTGAAGCCTCTTTGGCCGCAAGGGCCTGCATCACCAGTTGACGCGCCGAGCCGCCAAAAACACGGTCGACAAGATCGCTCACCATTTGGCGTTGCGTCTGCTCTTGCGAAAACCTTACCCGGTAAATCTGAGGACGCTCTGTCTCATCACGCTCGACCAGCCCCTTTTCGGTCATGATCTGCAATAGCTTGAGCGTTGTGGTGTAGCCGGTCTCGGTCTCACGCTCTCTGTTGAAGGCATTATGAATCTGGCGAACTGTGCTCGGACCAAGTCGCCATAACACTTGAAGTATGGCTAATTCTCCATCCGTAGGTCGCGGCGGTAGCTTCTGGCTCACTGTCTCAACTCCTCTTCTATAATCTCGACGCCGCCTATTATGACGAAACTCTTCGTCAATGTCAACGAAAACCTTCGTCAAATTGACGAAAAAATTCGTCGTTGAACTTATCTCCTGATAAATCAACAGATAGCTGGTATTATAAGACCTTCGAATGATCGCAGAGGAGCGCAGATATCCTTTTCAGGGACCACAACGATGATCCTGGCGCAGCATCGTTTTGGCAAACGAACCCCTCTCGGCGCGCTTAACGAGAGCGGGATTCTTTCTCCGGCGGAAGCAAGATATTGCGAATCTGCTGTATGATACTGCCGAGCGAAGCCCTTTCCAGATTCGACATCACGGCAATGGCAAGGCCCTTTTCGGGTATAAGCACGAGCAAGGTCGAGGTGCCTGCCTGACCGCCGCTGTGAGAGACGACCTTGTGTCCTTCATTGGTCTCTCCTACGCCCCATCCCAGGCCGTAGTTGGTCTCTTCTCCACCCTTCGTCTTTTGCCGGATCCACATTTGATCGAGAGTGTCGCGTTTGACAAGAGCGCCTGTATTAATCGTTATGGCGAATCTCACGAGGTCTTCTGCGGTCGAGACGATTCCGCCGCCCGGCACCTTCATGCTCGTATCGTGCAGCGAAGCATTGTAGATTCCATCCACCTTGGCCTGGCGCTTCACCGCTTCTGGCAGTCGGTTATAGGTCTGTTGATCGAGTTTCATATAACCCCGCGAGCGGTTCGGGATGACGAGGCGAAAGTTGTCCAGCCCCGTTTCGTTCATCCCTGCGGGTTTGAAGACGCGCTCGCGCATGTAATCTTCGTAAGTCATCCCCGAAGCGCCCTCGATTGCGCAACCCAGCACCGAGTAGCCGTAGGTGGTATAGGTGAATTTCGTGCCGGGTTCGTGCAACAGAGATTCGTCTTTGAACAATGCGAGCGATTCGGCAATCGTGTCGTAATGCGCTGTCCCGGAAGCTTCTCCGGGTTTCGCGTAGTGGCGCACGCCGCCCAGGTGTCCGAGCAACTGACGGGTTGTCACGGGCCATTGCTTTTCGGGAAAAGACGGGCAGTATTTTTGAACGGGCGCGTCGAGGTCGAGCTTTCCCTGTTCGGCCAGTTGCATGACTGCGGTCGCGGTCATCGATTTGGCTATCGAAGCCGTTCGATAGACGGAATTGGCTTTTGCCGGAACGGAATGTTCAAGGTCAGACATCCCAAAGCCTTTCGAATATCTGAGTTTATTGTCGACGGCTATGGCGACTGAAAGCCCCGGTATCTTCTGTCGCGCCTGCTCTTGCCGGACGACCTCTTCGATTTTCTTGATCGCATCAGGCGGCAACTCTTGCGCCTTCTGCGCCGCAAGAGGTGCAGCGGCCAGCAATACCACCATCGCAGTCAAAAACCCGATTCTCAAACGTTCGATCATTTTCACACCTCCAATTCGATTTCGCAGAATGAATAGATTTATTGTCGGTCTCAAAGAGAGCGGCCCCTCTTTTGCGCGCGCTCGATAAATCGAGCCTCACAGTTTAGCACAAGCCAGACTCTATGCCGCCGCCACGTCAGGTTGCCTATCACAAGCCATCAATTCGATAGCTGTAGTATGTTGCCCTGTTTTATGCGCATCTCTATCTTCTGCACGTTGGTGAAATCCTGAAGCGGGTCGCCGCCGAGGGCCAGGAAACTCGCTTCGTATCCTTCTTTCAAGCGCCCGATCTTGCGACCGGGGAAGATCGCTTCGGCAGTGGTTTCGCACCACATCTTCAAGAGCGTCAGGTTGTCGAAAACTTTCCATTCGTGAAGACTCAAAGCTTCAGGAACGGAAGTTTCCCTGTACTGGTCGCTTCCGATAGCGATTCGGACATTATGTTTTTTCAGTATCCGAAGGTTGCCAACGAGAAGGTCTCGATATTTCTTTGCCATCTCACCATTCGGTCCCGTCCTGTCCACTCTATCGATGAAGCGCATGGTCGCGCCAAGCGTGGTGACAACGACCACGCCTTTGCGCGCAGCAAGCCGGGCATCCTCTTCTGAAATTTCATAGCGCGAGATCGGGATTTTCTCATCGGCTCTGAATCCCGGCATGTGATTTATCTCGTCGACTCCGGCCATCAAAGCATTATGAAAGTCGGCGGCCGATTCGATGTGCGTGGAAACACGCAGACCATCCCTGTGTGCTCGCCGCACGATCTCAGAAAGTAAATTCGGGTCGAGTCCTTTCCAGGCAAAATACTTCTCGTCGTCCTTGCGCTTCAGGTACTCTTCGGAGTAAAGCAGATATGTCTTTATGAAATCGGGCTTCCCTGCTTTGATCTTCTCCCACTTACGGTCGAGGTCGGCCCGCGTGTCGATTATGAAAACGAACGCGCCGTCACCGTCAGCCTCGGTAAAGATTCCCCTTTCGATGTTGCGCCGAACAAGCCCCATCGGATGCCCCCCCGTAGCGGTCAGCCCGCCGTTGGCAAACGTCACGTCGATGCTTGTAGGGATGTTCACCTTGCCGCGCACAGGCTCGGTCGTCCTCAGAAGGCTGTTGGGATTTTTGACATAAAATATTCCGGCCTCAAGATACTTTCGGATGATGTCATCTATCGCCGCCCCTTCCGCATTGTGATTGTGCGCCTCCCCGAATGGCGGCACGATGTACTTGCCCGACAGGTCTATCACACGGTCCACACGATCAGGTTTCTTTGAAGTTAAAAGCCCGCCTGCGGTATAGAATTTCCTGACGGCGAAACTCTGGCCGTCGAACCATCGCCCGTTGATGAATTCGTAATTCTGCTGCTCCACTGATTCGCCGGTGACTTGCTGTTGAACCGGCAGGCACCAAAGGAGCATCGCCGCGATCACTATAAGCTTTCTCATTCCATCACCTCTGTCCGATCATTTCGCCACATCTACCCGCGCAAGCAACCATTCGATCATCGCCTCCTGATAGCCCGGAGCCAGTCGCGGCCAGTCCCAGCCCGCGCCTTCTTCCCTGACGACATACATCTGGTGGTCGGCCTGCGGAAATATCTTCAGTGTGTACTCCTTGTTTCCACCCTCCTTCAGCGCGCGCTCTATGATCGCCCGGCTCTTTTCGGCAGGAACAATCGTGTCCCTCTCTCCCCATAAGGCAAGCACTGGCACAGACACCTTCTTCCATACCGGAACCGGGTCGAAAGAGAGAAACTCTTTGATCTGTGGATTGTATTGTTCGATTTCACCTTTCGGAAGGCCCGCATGCTCGAACCAGGGTTCCCCGCGCAGACGGGCAATTTCTGCTTCAAGCGCGGTGGGGTCGCCTCTGCCCGTTCGGGCAAATTCTCTGACCCTCTTTACGAGTTCGAGCACGCCTTCGAGCCTGCCTTCGGGAATCTTCCGCTTTGCGCGTATTAAATTCTCTGCGACGAAATCATCCTGTTCGCCGATTGTAATACCGGCCGCCGATATTACGAGAACGAAAGCAACATCCTTTGAACGAGCAGCAGCAAGAGGAGACACCCATCCTCCCTGGCTGAGTCCGCTTACACCTATCTGTCGAGGATTGATGTCATCGCGCAGTTGGAGAGCCTTCACCCAGGCAACAGCGTCATCGGCAAGAACAGGCATATTGAGATTCCTTCTCGAATCTCCGGTCGAAGCGCCCATACCGCGCCTATCATATATGAGGGCTGCGATCCCTCTACGCGCGAACATATAAGCCATCGAACGATATGCGCTTCGAGAGCGAGTCTGATTGCCGGAGCCATGTGTGAACACTATGACAGGATGCCGACCCGGCCTGTTCGGCTTGACTAGCGTCCCGACCAGAGTCGCATCGCCGCTTTGGCAACGAACCTCCTCCTCAGCGAAGACAACCGGCTGAACCGATGTGCGTTTCACCTGGAAATCGGCCGTCAGGTTTAAACCTTTCCAGGTTCCGGTAATACGGTCTCCATCGAATCGTCCATCAACGCTAACTGTCGAGGAGCGTAAGAAGTGGCTCAAACTCACTCTGGCTCCTTCGACCTTTATCGAAAGCGGCAAATAGTAAAAACCGTAATCGGGGAGGTCGACTGTCCCTTTCAGTGTCTTTCCTTCAACGCTTATATCCAGGCAGACTCGCCACTCTTTTCCCTCGCGCGTGATAGCGCCTTCCCAATGACCTGCTATCTGTTTCGGCTCACCAGCGAAAGTGTTTGCTTGCGGTAAAAACCATAATGAGATCGCAATCAGGGCCAGGGCGAGATATTTCATTATCACAGTCGCTATCCCCCTTTCAAAGACAAAAGCTTTTGCTCACTTTCTATTAATCCTCGATCCTCCTCGCCTCATAATCCCTGTCGTAACGCCAGATCAAATAGCTTGCTTCTCCTTTATCGTCTTTGACAAAGATCACAGTGCCCCCGAACACACGGTCGAAAAACTTTCCCTCAGATAGCGGATAAAGCCCCGATGTCGCTCCCGTGCTCCAGTGCATAAAGAGATCATCGCCCTTCTTTTCAATAGTCAGAATCACGTTCGGGCGGATGAAGTTCGCGTCGCCCTGATAACGGCCGATGTAAGACTCAACGGCTTTCTGATCAAGACCAGTAGACTTGCCGATCTGCGTTATTTCATACTTTTCGTTTAAGAGAATCGCCGCTACGCCATCGATCATGAAGCTGGCCGTGCCGCCATAGTTGTTGCTCAACACGATCACACACGCATCATCATCCACATAGCGATGTATCTCGCACTGAAAGCCGGGGCTTCTTCCGTTATATACTTCACGCGGCCTTGGATGAAAGTTTTTTCCGCTCCTTTTTGACTACCGGAAACACCTCCACCTTCGACTCTCCTCCTATCACCTT
>JAKEHD010000266.1 GCA_022615215.1 Blastocatellia bacterium | reverse complement strand
CTGATAGCTGAAGACGGATGGTTGATAGCTGATAGCTGAAGGCTGAGGGCTGACAACTGATCTGGAATAAAACATGAGAAGACTCTATATCGCTATACTACTCGTTATTGTTTGGGCTGCCGTGCTGACGGGATGTAAAGAGGCTTCGAAGCCTCCCGAAGGCGGGACGGCTTCTTCATCCGGCGCAAACGGAAATGGATCTCCATCCGCCGCTCAAGCGCCGTCCAGGCCGGGCGGAAATACTCCGACCGCGAGCGCCCCCGCGCGTCCGCCCGCGTTCTTGTCGGGCGTTTATGTCATAAGCGAAGTCCATAAGAACGGCGTCGTCACTATGATCAAGCCTGAGAATTCTACCGAGATAAATTTCAAGCCCGACGGAGTCCAGAGTAATCTGTCGGGGACTTTCGACCGCAAGTCGAGGAGGGGCGGAAAAGTGGATTATAGCGATAGCGGGCAATACGTCGTCAAAGGGTCCGACGAGCTTGTATTGAATATTTTGATATCGAGGAAAAAGGTCGTTACCAAGCCCGTTCAAAAAAGGTATAAATACAGGCTGTCGGGAGACGGCGACGAGATTAGGCTTGAGACGGAAGAGGGCAATACGGCCGTGTTTCGTAGAATCGCAAAGCCAGCGCAGTGAAGCGTCCCTGACGACTATTGAAGACCAATCGAAAATCCGGCTTCCGGCGCTAATGGAAGGCGTTCTATAAGCCTTCGTTTTGCTCGCCGCAGCCTGACGGGACTTCAGATGGTGAGTAACTTCTCCGCGACACCCGTTTTGGACTTTTCGGCACGGAAAGGTTGCGCTATGATAGGCATTAGCCAAAAGATCACTTGGGCAGCAGGAGCGGGAGTGGTGCATCGCGTCCGTTCCTTATCAGGACTAAAGCAGGGAGAAGCAGGAAATGCGCGCCTATGATGGTATAAAGGCGAACCGCGAGGTCAATTTAGAGAGGCCCGATTTTCTGGAGCAGGCCCGCCAACAACTCTCCAGGAGCATACCCTTAGAGATACGTATGAGCGGCGGCACCATGCGGCCCGCCATAGAAGACGGCGACCTTATAACGATCTTGCCTGTCGGCGATACGGCTATAAAACCCGGAGACATCGTGTTATACCAGAGCCGGTTCGACACCGCTGTCATTCACAGGGTGGTTCGCATAGATCGCTCATCGTCCGAGCGTATGATCGTGACTCGCGGCGACGCCGCGTCGCAGAGCGACATGCCTGTGCCTCTGCACAGGATTCTCGGAGTAGTGAAGAGCGTCAGGCGGGCAGGAGAAAATGTAAACATGGCAAGGTCCAGAAAAAGGCTCTCCCCTCGACTGTCAGCCTTTCTGCGCAAGATGAAGTTCTGGTCCAACGACTGAATCGAACCACAGAACGAATACCGGCTCACATGTCGGTAGCCGAAGCGCGAGCTTTCTTCAAACGGCCGCAAGTCTGCCCGATGCCAGCAATAAAAAGAGAAGTATTCCGAGGACTATACGATAGCCCACGAAAAGGAATGTCGTATGCCGCTGAAGGTATCTGAGCAGAAAGGCTATCGATAGATAGCCCGACACGGCAGACACGACGGTCGCCACTGCGAGGGCCGTCAGGTCGCTTCCGACCGAATTCAATGCTTTCGGCAACTCAAGCAATCCGCTCGCGGCTATGGCCGGGATGGAGAGCAGAAACGAAAAGCGCGCGGCCGTTTCGCGCTTCAGACCGGCGAGCAGCCCTCCCGTTATAGTAGTGCCCGAACGGGAAGAGCCTGGTATTAGGGCGAACACCTGAGCGAAGCCAACGGCGAGAGCGTCGGTCCATTTCAAATCAGCCATATCGCGTCGGCGGCTCCCTACGACCTCGGCTACGGTCAGAAGGATTGCAAGCCCTATCAGGCTCCCTGCGATGACTCGAAGGTCTTTGGTCAGAGACCCTTCTATGACATGCCTGAATGCAAGTCCGACTATTGCGACGGGGAGCGTGCCTGCTATGACGAACCATCCGAGCCGTGCATTATATTTGTCTGATTCAGCGGCCGGTCGGCGGCGGAGGAGAGCGATATTGGCTATTATGAAGCCGCGCGTAATCGAGACGACCTCGGTACGGAAATAGAGCATGACTGCAATGAGGGTGCCGAGTTGAATGACGGCTATAAAGGCTGTCCACTGATCGGGGCGAGCGGGATCGATGAGGCCCATGAGATTGCCTGCTATAGTGAGATGAGCGGTGCTGCTTATGGGGATGAATTCGGTAAGGCCCTGAATCAATCCGAGAAGTATGGCCTGCCATAATGACATTCGATGAGCGATCTCCCTTGAAAGTTAAGCGGGCGAGTGATAGTACAGATAGGCTGACGAGGATGTCAACGCTAAGGGGGCGCAATTGAGCGAAGAAGGGAAGAGAGGGGCGCGAATATTCCTGCAATACTGGTTATTGATAGCGGTGCTTGCGGGTTTCAACCTGTACAGATATTTCACCGGCGGAGGCCGAATGTTTCTGATAGCGGGCATAGTATGCGTAGCGGCCTTCATCGGCTGGATATTCTTTTACGTGTTTTACGTCCGGGCAGAGAAGTAGGACTACCCATAACAATTTCGGCCCGTGTGAATGACTCGCGGTATAAATCATTTCGTTGGAACCGGAAAAACCGCTGTGTTATGCTGGCAGCAGGAGGTAGCTCGAATGGCAACGGTGACGGATACCGATTCACAAGAAGCTGTCGAAGTTAAGGATAAAGTCGCGCTGGGAGTGGAATACCCTGTGCAACTGGCTCACACGTCTGAACCTGTGCTGCGGCTGGCGGGAACGATCAGTGTGATCCGCTCTGGCAAGCGGGATCCGGCTTTGTCGGATCAGGAATGGCGAGACCTCGGATTGGAGGATGCGCCCGATGCCGGATGATGCAGACTGGTATGAAGCCGTTCGAGGTAGCGAGTTGATGCAGGGCGATTTGCTCAACGCTTGCCCCATCACCAGAGTCCGCGGCTTTGAGCAATGGCCTCTGCCGGAAGGTCAGCCGGTCGAAGTCGAGGTTTATCTCGAAGATCTCGTGATCCTCTCTCAGAGTTGTGATCTGGCTAATGACAAGATTCAAGACGTCATTCTGGCGCAAGTGCTGAACTGGCAAGTGGCATGTGATGAACTGGTGAGACAGGGCAACCTCTTCGCCCGCAGCAAGCAATTCAGACGCGCTCTTATTGCAGGAAATGTTCCGAGCCTTTCTCTTCTTCATAAACATGACAAGCCACCGGCATTAGGCTGGTCGGTAGTCGATTTTCATCGCATCTTTGTTCTGCCCAAGCCTGTCGTTTTAGCTGTTGCTCATTCTGCGGAGTTGCGTTTGCGTCTGCGCTCGCCTTATCGGGAGTACCTCGCCCAGGCTTTCGCCCGCTACTTCATGCGTGTCGGGCTGCCACTCGATGCGAAGGCTTTTGAAACCGAAGGAGAAGTCTGATTTTCAAGTCGCGCCGAGAAGAAGCCGGGCAAAGATTGACAGGCGCGCGAGTAGTTGATTAAGATCGTTCTTTCGCTCAGTGAGCCTGAAAGCCCACCGTAGTGGCCAGGTAGCTCAGCTGGTAGAGCAGCGGACTGAAAATCCGCGTGTCCCTGGTTCGATTCCGGGACTGGGCACCGCAACCTGCGACGATCCCTCGCGTCGGCGTCGTCCGGCACGCAGTCCACCAGGTTCCGCAGCGCCCGCACCGACCACGGGTCGGCGCGCACCGCGCGCCGGAAGCAGTCGAGCGCCGCTGCGCGT
>JAKEHD010000265.1 GCA_022615215.1 Blastocatellia bacterium | reverse complement strand
GTTGACGGTCAAGACGGCATAGCGGGGTTGTATTCGCCGGGGCTTGTGACGATTGAAGGAGGCCAGACCATCACGCTCGACATAAGGCGGCTCAGAAAATAGACTGATGCGCGGAAACATAGGAGCGCGCTATGAGCCTTAACCGAACGAATCTGCCCGATGACTTTCCCGATTACCTGCGCCACTCGGAAGACGATACGCCCGTCCCCACCTGGCCACAGGTGACGCGAAGCGCCGAAGCCGCAAACGCCGCGATGATAAACCACGTCTCGCGAATAATCGTCGGCGACGACAACGAGCAAGCTGCGCGCGAGGTGTGGCACGGCTGGTCCGGCAATCACCGCCGGTCGTTCGCCCTGATGGTCGATAAGATATACAACGAAGGCTGGCTCGACTCGGTTGGGCAGATAGAAGGATGGCCCTGGGACGGAGGGTTCTTCTTTCGGCCTCACGCAATCGACGATTTTACGTTCGCCGAAGTGATGAGCGCGAAATCCGGCCGAGAAGGCGCTTATACCGAATGCCGCATGCGAAACGGATTATTCGCCTACCTGAACCGTCGCTCGCACAAAGGCTGGCAGAGGGCCTGGATGGAAAACGACGAGGCGATGGCGGCCCTTCACGTAGGCATATTCGAGAGCGGTATGATTGAAGCGCATCTCGATGTTTTCAATTCGCTCTATACAAACCGAGCGCCCCGCTCCGACCTTGTAAGGATACCTGCGCTCGGCTCCTATAATCACAAATTGTTTATGCTGCATCGCCGATGGGAGCAATCCCGCTACGGGCCGCTCGCGCGCACGGCGGCCAATTTTTACCATATAATGCAAGGCCGCGTGCCGCTATCTTTTTAAACCGCTTTTTACCTTTTGCCTTTTGCCTTTTGCCTTCTTATAATTTCACTCTTCGTACACGTAAGACCAAAGGGGGCGCTATGTTGATTTCAACCGTTCGATTGATACCGTCACAAGAAGAGGTCTGCGACCTTTTGCGCGAGACCGATGCGATGCGCGAAGGTCATTTCGAATTTCCGAACGGGCAGCACTCGGAGCATTATTTTCAGATGCCTCTGGCGATGCGCTATCACGATAATGCCCGTGTGCTGAACGTCGCGCTGTCGCGCAAGTTGCGCATGGAAGCAGATGTGCTGGCGGTCCTGCCCGATTGCGCCATAGTCGCGCCCGCATCGGGCGGAATACCTGTGGCATTCGGTGTGCGCGCGGCCCTGGACGCCGATCAGATATTATGGGCCGAAAAAAATGAGGGCCGTAACGAGGGCCGTTATTATTTCCGTCAATACCTTGATGTGAAAGGTCTCAAGTGCATACTCGTTGACGACATAGTGCGCTCAGGCAAGGTCATCAATGATATGGTAAAGCTCATACACGAAGCCGGGGGCGAGGTCATCGCCATCGGCTCGCTCGTGCATTTCAATGACGCGCATATGGATATAGGCGATATACCCTATTACTCGGTCCTCGATGTGGACTCGAAATTCCACACCTTCGAAGATTGCCCGCTATGCAAAGCGGGCGAGCATCCGGAAAAGGTCTGGGCCTGATCCCATGCTCTACAAAAGGAAAATCTCATGAAAAACTTTCCTGCACGAACCGCCTTCCGTAGAATCGCTTCCGTAGCGATTTCGATTCTGCTTTTGATTCCGACCTCGATTTCGGCCGCGGCGCAAGAGATCGTTTCGCTGCCGTCGATCTTTACGGAGCGGCCGGCGCTCCCGCCTCAACCATCTGCCGGGACGGAAAAAGTCGCCACCATCTACGGCGCGAAGATACACTACAAGGAAGCAGGCACCGGTCCCGTCGTTATATTGCTGCACGGGCTTGGCGGCGATATGTCGAACTGGGCGCCGACCGTGGATGCGCTGGCGAAGCATTACCGCGTAATAGTGCCCGACCAGATAGGCTTCGGACGTTCCGACAAACCTTTCATCAACTATCGCGTTGCGACTCTGGTCGACTTTCTGAACGGACTCTACAAGGAGTTGAAAATCGAGCGCGCCTCACTCGTAGGCAACTCGCTCGGCGGGTTTACAGCGACGCTCTTCGCTCTGACTCATCCTGAAAAGGTCGAACGCCTCGTGCTTGTGGATGCGGCGGGATACGGCGTGCCCAAGGAGACCGACCCTCGCGCATTCGACGCGCTGAACCCTTCGACGCGCGCAGCCGTCCGCCAGATTCTATCGCTCATCTTCTACAACAAGGAGCTTTACACAAGCGACGCGGCGGTCGATATGTTCTTCGCTCGAAAGATGGCTGCGGGCGACGGCTACACGATTCAACGCTTCATCGAATCTATCCTGCGCGGCGAAGACGTGCTCGACGGCCGCCTCTCGGCGATCAAGCAGCCGACCCTGATCGTATGGGGCCGCGAAGACCTCCTCACGCCGCTCGCTTCAGGCGAACGCTTCAAGAAAGACATTCCCGGCTCCGAGCTTGTGATAATCGAAAAGTGCGGTCACGTTCCTCAACTCGAACAGGCCGCGCAGTTCAACTCCATTGTGTTGAACTTCCTCAATGGCTCTTCCGCTGCCGGTAAGCGAGAGACGCAAGGGCGAAAGGGCGAATAGATGAGGCATCGGCTCGACAAATTCCTCGACCTGCGCGGCGTGCTGGCCGATGACGAGGATTTCGACTGCGCTATGGAACTTATGGACCGGGCCTGGCAATCATGGACAAACTCTGAATAGACACCGGCCCTTTTTACAGAAGCGTATATTCGACGCCCATAGCGCGCACAGCGATGCGGTGCCCGTCCCTTTCGCCTTCCCACAGGGGTTCTCCTCGGCATTCGTGGCGCAGGTACTTCCACAATGCGGCGCGCTCGTATTCGTCAAGGTCTGCGGGTATCAAATCGAACACCGCGCTCGATGAGATCACGATAAGTTTTCTTTTGGGCCGAGAGATCGCCACAGTCAACCGGCGCGGGTCGAGCAGAAAGCCGCTCTCTATGCGCGCGAATTCGCGGTCGCTTACCGTAGCCGATACGATAATGAGATCGCGCTCGCCGCCCTGGAATCGCTCAACCGTATCTATCGAGTCAGCCAGATCAGGCAATCGCGCGCGCAGTAGCGCCTTTTGCGCGCGGTGCGGCACCACTATTCCTATGCCGCCCGGATGATCGAGTCCAGGGCAACTCAAAGCCGCTCGCACAAGCTCTTCGATCAACCCGGCTTCGAACTCGTTGGCCTGCTGTGAGACGGCTTCCGTATGCTCGATTATTACGAGCGGGTGAGAGGGCGCGAGCGCCGCCGCCGTCCAGCCTTTCAGTTCGGAAGAATCGCTCATACGCTTGCGATTGTCTGAACGAAAATGTATGCCGTCCTCGGCGTAGACGTGCCGCTCTAAAAATTCGGCTATCTCGGCGGGAATGCGAAAGGATTGATCGAGCGCGGCGCTTGCGAATCCAAGCTCGCGCAAGCTTTCGAAGATCGACAGATGAGGCCGTCGGTGTTTAAGCTCGCGGCGACTGTCCTGGTCCCAGGCGTATGAGAGTATGGGCGGCATCTGGCGATGATCGCCTATGGCTATGAACTGGCCGTCCTCGCGCAGGAAGGCCGCTGCCGCCATCGCTTCGGCAATTCCCATCTGCGAGGCTTCGTCTACAACCACGAGATCGAATATCTCCTGCGACCAGTCTATCGCCCGCCCTTTGGACGCGCCGCGCTTGACCAGATTGTAGAGCCCGCCGGGCGTGCTTCCTATGATGAGCAATCGCGCTTCCAACAACATGGCCCATTGCTCGGCGGCGCTCAAACCTTCGCCCCCATCGGCGTATATGAGATCGATTCCATCAGGGACAGAGTCCGCCACGCCGGAGGAGACCTTCACCAACTTCATAGACGCAAGCGGCGCAAGTCGCGCTTCGTCAGGGAAAGCCCCTAAAAGCTCCTTCGCCCGGCGAGCGATACTTTCGAGCGCGATCATTGTGGCGGCATGGGTCTTTGCAGCTACGGCTACACGAAACGGGCGCGCGGGCGTAGCGAGGGCAAGCGCGCGTGAAAGGATGGCAAATCCCAGAGTGTGGCTTTTGCCCGTGCCGGGCGGGCCTTGCACGACGAGTATACGGTCCTCGAAATGCTGACCGACTATGCGGCGCTGTGCAACGGTCAGGCGCAGCGGTGCCTGTGAGCGGGCCGCAAGCTCTGCGGCCGTTTCTCCCTCGCGCAAACGTTTCGGGCGAATCTGGCGCGGGCGCTTGCCTTCTTCGGTATCGCTCAACCAGCGATAGAGATGATTCGACGAAGCGTGTCGGCAAGCTTCCAGGAATTTGTCCGCGTTCAGGTCGTCGGCCATCTCATCGAGCGTATACAACGCGCCCGGCTCAGGATTGAAGAAGCGGTGCTTATAGCGAAATTCGGAATTCTTGAAGCTCATCGGCAGCAAACGCAAAAGCACGGATTCATCGCCAATCTCTTCCACTACGGCGAGCCGCCCACGAACTACCAGCCACGCGGGAATCTGGCCTCCCCTCTCGTCCTCAAGCGGATTGAGCACCGTCCAATCGCCCTCGCGGAATTTCAGCGTCCCTATATCGCTTATAGTGATCGGCGCTCCCTCTGCGTCCGCGAAATGAAATCGCGGGCGCTCCCCTCCGCTTTCAAGTTTTTCGTTATCATCGCACCGCAGGATGGCCGTGCGGCCCGTTTGCATGCGCAATTCGGGCGGCAGCGAAAAATGTAGCAATCGCTCCTGAAACGTGGCGTGGTGTTCGAGAAATAGAAAGTCTTCAAGCGAGCGGTGAAGAGGCACATCTTCAGGATCGATCTCGATTTTGTCGAGATGATCCAATTTGAGCGGCTGCTTTTCGATGCGCTTGTTTTTATATTTGAAGTTCTCCTCTATGTGACGGAGCGCGCGACAGCGGTGCGCGGCGAGCGCGCGAATGTCTTCGGGCGCGACGCCTGAAAAACTGCGCAGGTGGTCGCGCGCCTTATCCCCTCCCTCACGGTCGGGGTACTGAATCTCGGGCATCTCTTTGAATGCTCCCCATGCAGCGTAAGCATATTCGAGCGGAATTTCGGTGCCGAAGCGCGCCGCAGACTCAACCCATAGCGGCGCGCTTCCCGGCCTTGCCCCTCCCTCTGCGTCCTTCGGGGTGATGAACCTGCCGGATTGCGGATCGCGGTCGAACCGTCTCAGGTTATCGAAGACGCGAGCGTGAAACATTTTGACGAAATCGCTGGAACCATGCCGCCACTTGAAGCCCATCTCACGGGCAACCTGATAGAGGTTCTGGCTTATGGCCGGAAGGTTGGATCGCGCGCGGACCTCTTCGGCCAGAAACGAAATCATTCCCTGTGTGAGAGCGGGCGATGAGGTGAGCAGATCGTAAAACGCAGGTATGGCGCATAGCGCGTCGAAGTGGCGCGCGAGCCCGTCGAGCAGGGCGCGCTGGCTTCTTCGATCATAGAGATAAACATGAACCGGCGCGTGCTCCAGGTCCGACACTCGCGCTACAGCCGGGAGCAATTGCTGCATCCATGCCACAAGCATTTCGCGCTCGCTTTCGGTGTCGGGAGGGCCGTCGGTCATCTCCAGGACTTCGACCGATGCGCGCGGGCCGACGACGAGACCGGCTATCAGATATAGGCGGTCCTCTATGTGATCTCGCTGCGCATCGACGAACACTTTTATCAGATCGGGGTACTGTTCGGGGTCGGGCAAAGTCCCGTAGTCCGAACCGACTATATAACTCCTGGCAGAGGTAGCAGGGTCGTGCCGCTGAGGAAAAAAGTCTTCCTTTTTGAGCGCCCTGCGCGCGCGTTGCACGAGGACGGGCAGGCTGCCCCCTAAAGGCCAGCGCGAGGCTATGCGCTCGACTGTGCTTTCCTGCCCCGTCGCAGGCACCATCTTTCCTTTTCCGTAATCCATCAAACCGGCCAGATCCTGGGCAGTGCGTATGCCTTCGGAAAAGAGCGCGCTCTTTTCCGAAGCCGAAAGCAGAGGCACGAGCGAAAGGTCTCCGCGCTCGGCGGTGTCTATGAAGCATAGGGCATTATATGGACAACCGTCGCAATGAGGTCCGAGATGATAGCTGGCCGTCCGAAGCGTCACGCGGGCGGCGCGGGCCACATCGGAATTTTGAGATGCG
>JAKEHD010000264.1 GCA_022615215.1 Blastocatellia bacterium | reverse complement strand
TTGACAAGGTGGACGGCGCGGGCAACTTTCTGTCGAGCTATGCGAGTGCGGTCGGCTACAACGTGACGGGACAGGTGACGGGGATAACGCTCGGCAACGGAGTCGTTGAGAGCTACGGCTACAACGCGCAGAGGCTGCAACTTACATCGCAGAGCGCGACCAAAGGGGCGGCGACTCTCTTGAGCCTGACTTATGGATATGCAGCATCGGCGGGAGCGTCAGGCACGAGCACGACCGCAGGTAACAGCGGACAGTTGATGAGCATCACAGGCACGGTCAACAATCAGAATCGCGCTCAGATATTAACTTCCCGACAATACATCTTCGATTTCCACTTCTCACATGCGCGGTGCTAAAATGAGACCCGGATTCTAAATTGCGCCGCACGACCAGGAATAAAAAAGCGAGGAGGCCTATATGCTGAAACGAGTAGTTTTGTTCTCCATAATGCTCGCTTTCCTGCCGATGGAAATTCAGGTCCGGTCTCAGGAAGACGCCTTTCTACGGCATCTTCGCATAGCGGTCGAAGGCGAGCCGCCCCTGTCACGTTCGACAATCGAGGCGATGCGCAGAAGCAACGCCCCCTATGATTTCAGGCTTGAGTTCGTAAGCCTTCCGAGAGACCCGCACGATGTAAGGCTCGTTGTGAGCGGCGGAAAAGGAACCGCATGGTGCCGTGATTCGAAGGTCACGCACCACGCCTGGTTCTTCTACAACAGCGTTGTCGCCCTTGCGCCTGACGGCAAGATGCTGTTCACCCTGTCACAATCCGGCAGTACGGCCAGGCAGTCCATGGATGCTCTTGCAAGAGAGATGATAAGGAAACTCTACAGTCACTCGCTTTCCTTGAAAGCGACAAAGCAGCAGTCAGATTTCGCAAGCGGCAACTACGAATTCGGAATAACGCCATTGAAAAAGTAGAACAGCCGCCTGCAACATCAACCAATCGATGAGCATAGGAGGCGAGGTCAATAATCATGGCTGCGCTCCTCTGTCACCTTGCCGTGCGTGCGCAACGGAACCCGTAAGCTTTATAAGGATAAGAGCCGGACCATCCTCCGAATCGTCGCCAGGCTATGGGGCTGTATGGATTGAACTCGTACTCCGCCCTTCCCTGATCGTAGAAGCCGCCTCCCCTGTAGCCATGCCCCTCAGCGCCCTTATAAGTATGCGGCCAGTCTTCGGTCGTCGCGTTGCCATGTGAATCGAGTTGCCCGTCGCCGTGAGAGCCTTTGAATGCGCGCCCGGCAGGCGACCCTACAGTGATGACGCGCTCCCAAAGGCTGCCCGCAAGATCCATGACCCAGTAGTACGAAGCGCCTAAGACAGGGCGCGTCTCATCCGTAAGCCGACTCTCATTCCAGCCGTTCGTCATAACGAGTTCGTCATTGGAATCTACTATGCGAGCGAGATCGTCGCGGCTCGATGTGCCCCAGGGGAATTCGCCCGGTTTGGCAGGTTCAGGCCCGCGACAGGCTTTTGTGAATTCAAGCTCTGTCATGGGGCGCAACGCAGCCCAGTCGGCGAAAGCCAGCCCGTCATCCCAACTCATAAAATTCATCGGACGATTGGCGCTCGCTGCCACGTAGCGGCCACCTTCAAGGCTTATGGTTCCGCGCTTCTGGTAATAAGATCGCCCCAGGAAGTTCGCCCGCTCGAATGTCGCTTCGTCTCTGAGCGTATTTAGAAACGCTGCATACTGGCCCTGCGTGATTTCATACTTCATCACATAAAACGACTGATGGCCTTTCGGAAAGGTCGCAGGCAGAGGGCCTGAGCGGTCGCCGTGATAAGTGCCCTGAGAGTAATAGAGAGCGCCTGCCGCAGGGCCTATATCGAGGGCCGCTTCGGATGTGATTTGCACAAGTCCGTCGGGTTCGCCTTTGCCGTCGGAGCGATAAAAAGCGCCGTACCCTAATGCTTTCGGATCAGGGTCGCCGAGAGTAAAAGGGCCTTCGGGGATATAGACCATCTCGACGGCGAAGGCTTCCATGCGAGATTCTCGAAGTCGCCTGTCGAGTCCCGTCGAATCTATCTTCAGGTTGAGCCGCCAATGCAGGTCGCCCCGGTAGGATGCCGCCGTGTGGATGAATAATCCCTTGCGGTCCTGCGACAGATTTATTTGAGCCGCAGGCGTGCTCGTCCCCGGCGCAGGGGTAGCCAAATGCCCATCGGGAGCAAGCGCCGCATGCGTGTAGCCGTCATTCTGTATGAATTTGAGGAAGACCCATGCAGCATCATGATTGCGCGAGTTGTGCCAGCCATTCTGCCAGGACAGATCGAATATCACGCGCCACTCGGACTCGGCTTCCTGGCCCGCGACGAAGCGCACGTTCTCAATTCGAAGGTCGCTCGCACTGGAAGGGACGGCCATACCAGCAAGAATGAAGATGGCAAATATGGAGCGCAAGAAAATTCGCGCCCGTGTAGAGGGCCGTGTAAGCTCTTGCAAAAAATCTCGAATATGATTTAACGGCATGATCTTCTCCGGTTTTAAACCGCTCCTCTCTTCAGCGTGAGGCGGCGATCACGAGAATTCGCGTCTGATTTTAATTGCGCTCCTGCCGATGGCGGAACGAAAAATATACGAACGGTCAATGAGCTTGATAAACGGTCAGCCGTCGTCAATATCAGGCATAAGAGCAGCGCAGGAGAAAGGGCGTGATTCCCCGGCGCTCGAACCTCGAACCTTTCATAATCGAAACAAGTAGGAGAACTTGATGAATAATTGTCTGCCGTCATTGATGAAGCGATTGCGGGTGCGAACGATCCGGTTTCGATCATCAATGGGGATGAGTTCTATGTTTTGCAAATTGCTGTTGTAGCCCACAAACAGCGATGTCCATGCATTCGCCTGATATGTGAACAGAAAGTCCGTGTTTATGCTCTTTTGGATTTCGAGCGACGTGAGGTCCGTGTTGGGAAGGACCGATTCGTATTGGGCGATGAACCTCAAAGAAAGCTCCCTGCTGAACTGCCAGTTCCAGCGAGAGCGAATTATATGGTTGTTGAATATGGCGGCCCCGGTCGCCCGATCAGTCAGCCGCGTGAGAATGTATGTATTGTCTACGAGCAGCGAGGTGCTCGGACGGAGGGTGAGATCGAGCCTGCCCGTCGTCCGGTTCGCAAGCACGGGTTCGCGCCCATCGGGAGGCGCAAAATTGATGGTCGTCCCCCACGAGTAGTTCGCCCGGACGCTGACCTGAGAAAAATAGCTCGTGGAGACGTTCATCCCTCTTGCGGCGAGTGAGAAATCGCGATCCTCCGGCAACACGGAAAAATCCTTCGGCCTCAATCGCTCGCCCCCCGTGTTGAAAAATATGCTAAAGAAAGTCTGGCCGGTGAAATCGAAATCAAGGCTCGGGGTCACATTCCAATCGAGCCGGTCGCCGCTGTAATCCCATATTCTCTCGGTGGACAAACTCGGTTCCCACGATAGCAGGTATCTGCCTTCGGGCCGAAAGGTGTAAGAAGCGGAGTTTTCGACGCGGCGGAAATCCGTGCGAGGGACGAACCCTGCCTCTGTGCGGAAATCCGGGCTGCGGTCGTTGTACTCGAAGACGTACTCGAACTGACGGCCGCTACGCTCTATCTCGAAATCATAAGCCGTCCCTATCAGGCTTTCGCTCTCCTGAGAGCTTGTCCAACTACCCACGGCCTGCCATTCGGCGGCCCAGTTCGAATTCAGCTTGAAGCGGCCATCCAATCCGCTCACCTGATTCGAACTGCCCTCGAACCGGCGGATCGTATAAAGCGCGCTTATGCTCGATTGCTCGAATATGTCGCGAGTGACGCGCGCGACTCCGAATAACGCTCGCTTGCCGTGCAGAGGGTCTCCGGGCGGCGCGCTCTTGCCGGGCGACTCATCGTCTATCAGAAAAGCCCCTATCGCGTAAGAACCCACCTTACCCGTCAGCCTCGCTCCGAATTGCGGATCGGCAATGCGGCGCGTGAAGACAAGGTTGTCGAGCGGCGTTGAAAACAGGTTGGCGTTTTCGAGAAAGAACGGCCGCTTTTCGGGAAAGAAGACTTCAAATCGCCGGTTGACCGTGACCTGCGGTTCGTCGGATTCCACCTGGCTGAAATCCGGGTTCACGGTCACGTCGAGCGCCAGAGAGTCTTTCAAAACGATCTTGGCGTCCAACCCCGCATCCACGTCGGCCCGGTCGCGCACGAACGCAGGGCCTCCTGCGGCGCTCAGGTCCAGCGCCCTGAAAGCCCTGTAGACTCCATAAGGTATCAATTGAATGTTTCGACCGGGAGAGATGTCCTCAAGACCTGCGAGCGTCGCGGCCTGGTTCAAAAGACCTTCCACGCGATTGGAGACGCGCGGCCAGTAATCCTCTTCGTTGTAGCGGGGGATCGCGCGGCGCAGTATTATGCTCCAGGTCTGTTTCGCCTCCGAAGAGAATCGCAAGCTCTTCAAGGGGATGGCCATCCTCACAACATAGCCCCTATCGGTCAGCCGCCCCTCGGAATGCCAGAGCGTATCGAAGGAAGTGTTGAATCCGTCCCCTTCGGTCCAAAGCGCATCACGCTGAATGCCAAGCGGGTTGGCCGTGAATACGAAAGCTCGCCGCCGGTCGTTGAAGGTGTCGAGCATGACCTCGACCATATCGTCGTTCGAGATATTTTCGCGCCGGGACATGCGAGCGCGCACATGCGCGGGTTCCGAATCGAAGGCGACGAAGACTATATAAAGATTGTCGTCATCATACCCTATATAAACTTCCGTGCGCTCGGTGGCCCCTCGGCCGTCGCTCGGCTCTCGCTGCACGAACCCCTCTACCTTCGCCATCCGCCCTTTCAAATCGGCGCTCGGTTCCATTCGAAGGAAATCTTCGAGCACGGGCGCGCGCGTCAGGCGAGGAATGACCAGTTCCGGCGGCGTGGAGGCGACCGCCGCCGTCGCCTGTAAAATCAACCACACGCCCAGCCCCGGCCACCATGCAGAGCGTAAGAACCCCGTAGAAATCCGCCCGATTAACACGAACCTCCGAATCGCTTTCACTGTAACAGCCTCCGTCAAGAGAAATGCGAAATTTTTTTCACTTCACATCAAAAAAAGAGAAGAGCGCGGCGGTTCCGATCTGCGGGATCCGATAAGCATGGGATCAAGGGGCGCTCACTTCATCGAGCGCCCAGATTGCCATCGCGCGCACCTCTCTGTTCTGATCTCGCAAAGCGGCGATCAACGCCGAGACGGCGCGCGAGTCTCCTATCTCTCCGAGCGCGCGAGCGGCTTCTCGTTTAAGGTGCGGCGATTCATCTCTCAAAATGGTTATCAAACTCTCGATGGCGCGCGGGTCTTCGATCTCACCGAGCGCCCTTATGACGCTCGTCCGAACATTTTGATCCCCATCCCGCAGCGAATCGAGAAGCGATTCAAAGGCGGTCGGGGCTTCGCCGCTTTCCAGCACATCGCCCAATACCTGAGCAGAGGTTTCTCTCACTTGCGCGCTCGAATCTCGCAGGGCCGCAGCTATGGAGTTCAGAGCGCGGTTGTGATGCTCTGTGGCTCGCTCACTCCTTGCGCGTCGGGCTATTTCACCCAAAGCCCACACTGTGGCAGAGCGAACATCCTGACTTGCATCTTGCAGCCTATCCACCAATGCTGCGATAGCGATGGCGTCTTCGATCTCTCCGAGAGCCAGCACGATCATCTCTCTCGAATAAACATCATCATCGATCAGAGCGGCCAGGAGAGGACCGACTGCGCGGCGGTCCTTGATCTCTCCGAGCGCCCACGCGGACATGGCTCTCATCTCCGGGTCCGCGTCCCGCAATGACTTTATCAGCGCCTCGACCGCGAGCGGGTCTTCTCGCTCGCCCAGTTGCCAGGCAGCCCTCTTCCTGATCTCTGAACGCTCATCACTGAGGGCCGCGATCGTCGGGGCGATAGCAGACGAGGTGTTTTGCTCGGAAAATTTTACCGCCGCGAGCGGCACGAGGGCCGTTATGACCGACAGGGTTGTGATTGAAAGAACCCGCCTCGTGAGCGCCTGCCGGGAACTGTTCTGGTTCAGTATCGCAAGCAAACGGGAGCGAAGTCCCGTTCGTCCGGCCATGCCGAGGGCTGTGATAGCGACCCTGCCGCGACAATTGAGAGCAGAGGCGATCTCAAGCAGATGGCCTGCATAGCTTGTTGCTTCCACCCCTGAATTGATGACGCAATCATCGCAGGCTTTTTCACTTTCAGTCAGAACCCGGCGAGCCGCTATCCATACAAGGGGATTGAACCAGTTGAGGGCGCAAACAAGCTGACAGATCAGGTTGTGCAGATAATCGCCTCGCTTGACGTGCGCGCATTCGTGAAGCAACACTACGCGCCGACGCTCCTGCGGCCATTCGGCGGATTCTGTAGGAATAAGAATGACAGGAGAGTGGAAGCCCCAGGTCACAGGCATAGAGACTTGATCGCTTTCGACGAGCTGCACAGGGCGGTCAAGGTTCAGGCGCTCCCTGCAACGTTCCAACTCCCGCGTCCACTCCCGATCGGTTACGATCTTTCCTCTCCGCGTGAGCCTCATGATGATGATTATTTCGAAAAGCAGGCGTGAGATCACATAGATCGCTCCGGTCGCCCAGACCAGCATCGCCCATACGAACCATGGAAAGGAAGCAAGAGAAGCGAAACCCGGCGCAGATGCTGCGCGATCTTTGTCATCGCCGACCGGTCTGCTTCTCGCATCTACAGGTTCGGGAACCCGGTTCTCCGTCAAGCCTCCGGTATTCTCCTGCTCACCCGTTTCAACAGGCTGCATCGTAGAAACAGATATTACCGTGTCTCGTCGAACGGGCATTGCAGCTTCTCGCTGAAATAATGAACTGTCCGGCAGAACGGGTAACTGTATGGCGGGCAGGACTACTGACAGAAGGGGCAGGACAAGAAAGCTGCTCAGGGCAAGACTCCATACCAGATGGCGCACCGCCGCCGAAAGACCGCGAGCTATGACCGAGAGCGCGCCCGCAAAGAGCAAGATCAAAGAACCCTTCAAAGTTGCATCGAGGAGAAGCCCCATGCCTGCATACAAACTTTCCCATACAGGATCGATGAATGCCATCATTTCAACCTCTCTTTCCTCGCCTCTTCGATCAATTGCGCCAGTTCGTTCAACTCATCTTCAGAAAGCTCCGAAGCGGACATTCGCAGCAGAGTCGAAACGGCTTTAGGCGCAGACCCTCCAAAGAAGGTGCTGAGAACATGGCGCAGGGCCGAGCGTTTGGCCGTATCGATAGGGGTCGTGGGGCGATAGACATGTCTGTTGCCGTCCAGTCGGTGCGCGACATATCCCTTCTGCTCCAGTATCGAGAGCGTCACCCGCACGGAGTTGTAGGACGCGGAGTCGGGCATGTGCTTTCTGACCTCTTCGGCATTCGCTTCCCCCAACCGGTAAACGATGTCCATGATCTGGCTTTCACAGCGGCTCAAATGAAAATGCAAACGTTTCGGCATAAGCTTTTTCAGTATTCATTGAAAAAATTTTTACAGCAGGTCCGTATAATAAGCCTTTGCCAGAAAGTATGTCAAGCGATTATGCAAAAAATTTTTCAGTTTGATAAGCGGGGGGTGCGGTTCCCAAAAATCGGTCTCTTAGGATACCATCGGCTTTCGCCCGCTGTGTGGCTCAAGTTTGACCTAACAACTGCTTGCCCTCTCAAGATACCAGTTCGCGCGAGCGTATGGAGTTTCAGCTTTGACCTAAGTTATGACTATGGCTCAACTGAGTGAAGGCTAAAACTGAAACTCACAGCGGGCTGAAGCCGATGGTATCTTGTTTTTGCCGCTCTCTCTTTAGGCTAAAACTGAAACTCCATGCGGCTGAAGCCGATGGTATCTTCGTTGCCAGTTGACCGACTTTCTGGAACCGCACCCTAAGCGGAGCTATACGAACGCTTCCCGTATTGACGGCTATAAGGTGCCGGCTATACATAAGAAATATAGTCCGGCTCGAACATCTGAGACCGGACGCAGGCCGGCAAATCATCCGGTTTGGGGTTTCGCGCCAGTTGGCGCGCGTAGGCGACTTCTGCCACCTCAGCCGCTATGCGCGCTGACACATCGCGGACCCTGCTCAATGAAGGGTAGATTTGTCCCATCTCCAATTCTTCGTCCGATGCTTCGAGCATAAGCGACCTGGCAGCGACGAAGAACATCTCCTGGGTCACATGCCTGGTTCCTGACACGATAGCGCCCAGTCCCACGCCGGGGAAGATATATGCATTGTTTCCCTGACCGGGAATGTATGTCCGCCCTCCGAAATAGACGGGGTCGAAAGGACTTCCGCTCGCAAAGACTGCGCGGCCCCCGGTCCATGAATATGCCTGCTCTGCCGTGCATTCGGATTTCGAAGTCGGATTCGACAGAGCAAACACGATGGGCCTTTCGTTAAGGGCCGCCATGGTTTCGAGTATCTGCTGATCGAATGTCCCCGGCATCCCCGATACGCCGATGATGGCTGTCGGGCGAAGCGATTTTATAGCCGCGAGGAAATCATCGATGAATTCGTACTCGTGGGCGAACGGGAGTTTATGACTGGCGAGACCTTCGCGGCCCTTCACAACCAATCCCTTCGAATCGAAGAACCAGCACCGTTTTCTGGCTTCCTCTTCAGACAAGCCCTCCGCGACCATCGCTTCGACTATGAGACTCCCGATTCCAAGCCCCGCTTCGCCTGCCCCTAGAAATAGCACTCGTTGATCGGTGATATTGCCTCCCGTAATCCGCAGGGCGGAGTATAGACCGGCGAGCACTACGCTGCCTGTTCCTTGAATGTCGTCATCAAAGATGCAGATTCGCTCCTGATACTTCTCCAGTATTCGAAACGCATTTGCGTTTGCGAAATCCTCAAGCTGAATGACCGCGCGCGGAAAGGCTTCCACGATTGCCGCGAGAAACTCGTCTATAAACTCGTCGTAGGATTGCCCTCGAATACGCCTCTGTTGGAGTCCTATGTAAAGCGGGTCTTCCAACAACGCCTCATTGTCAGTCCCCACGTCGAGCGTGACGGGAAGGCATTGCGTCGGATGGATGCCGGCACACGCGGTATAGAGAACGAGCTTGCCGATAGGGATGCCCATTCCTGAAGCGCCGAGATCGCCAAGCCCCAGAATCCGCTCGCCGTCCGTGACGACGACTATTCGCACGTCCTTGTGAGGCCAGTTGCCGAGCACTTCGGCCACACGGCCTCTGTCTTCTGCGGAGATGAACATGCCGCGAGGTCTGCGAAAAATGTGACCGTAAAGCTGACAGGCCTGGCCTACGGTCGGCGTATAGATCAGGGGCATTATCTCTTTCAGATTATCCATGACCACACGGTAGAAGAGCGTCTCGTTGCGGTCCTGAAGGGCAATGAGAAAGATATAGCGTTCCAGGTCGCTCGGTTTCTGGCGGAGATTTTCGAGGACGCGAATCACCTGAAGGGCCTGGCTCTGTATGCGCGGCGGCAACAGCCCGCGAAGCGAGAGAGCGTCGCGCTCTTCTTTAGTGAAGGCTGTGCCCTTGTTCCTGACGGGGTCGTGTAGAAGTCTCACGCCTCGCGGGAACTCTGCGGGCGGGTGAATCATCCTCTCTTTTTTATCCTCTTGAGACATTGTCATCTCCTCTCTGGTGCAGAAAATCCCTCGATCACGGACTGCCAATCGTCGGGCCGACTCTCAATAAGTTGACGCGCGCGGTCTATGACTGCGCGCGTGATCGCTCCGGCATCCCGGCCTGCGGCCAACAAATTTTCAGCATCGATAGAAGGGCCGAAAGCCACGCGCACCGTAACGTCTCTATATGCGGGAACGATGATTTGCAGCATGGCCGCCAATCGCTCGCGGTCTTCGGGCAATTGCCTGAGCCGCGTGACCGGATGGTGTTGGGCCGATTGCGACAACACGCCGCTTACTATAGCCGGTACTATTTGCAATCGTCCGGCCAATCGCGCGATCAAGCATAAGCTGTTAGACCATCGTTCGAGCGCCTCCGCCGCGCCCGGCAATACGGCGGGGTCGGGTTCTATACGTCCGCCCGGAAAGATCAGGACCGCTCCGCTTCGGCGCAGGTGGCCGACCGCTTTGCGCAGAACGCCTATATGATTCTCTTCGCGCTGTCCCATATAAATCAGGTGCTCGCTCGTGTGCGAGAGCGCACGCAAAAAGGGGCGATCAAAGGCCACGACTTTCAGGTCGTTTCGAGGGAGGCTCGCAAACAGAGCCATCGCATCGGCAAGCCCCGGATGATTCGAGACGACGAGCAGCGGCCCTTCCGTCGGCACGCTTCCCTGCCCCGACACCTCTACGCGCGCCACGTTACGGCTGAGAATCCACCTCGCCCCTTCGCCGAGTCCTTCGCGGCCCACCACCTGATCGTAATTCGCTACCTCGCGGGCGAATCGCTCTGCTGCGGGAAAGCAAATTCGTTCGAGCAGAGAGCGCCCTCTCTTCACACGGCCAAGCCCTATTGCTTCGAGCATGTCTCGGGCATTGATGCGGGTCAGCAAAGGGAGTTGAGCGGTGGATTCCATCGTCAGGTAGTAAGGCGGCTGTATATGCCGGGCAGACGTTCAGGCAGACTGAGCACGTCGTCTATGATCGTGTATCCGATCTCGCCATACATGTCGCGTAACTGGTCTTCGGATTCGCGGTCTATGGTTATGCAAAACGGTATTATCCCTTCGAGGCGGGCCTGCCTGAGCGCCATGCGCGTGTCTTCGCGCGCATAGCGGCTGTCGCCGTAGTCGTGATCGTAAGGCCGCCCGTCCGATAGCACTATGAGCAGTTTCGTCCGCGAGTCCTGGCGCGCGAGCCTTGTCGTGGCATGGCGTATGGCCGCGCCGAGCCGCGTGTTGTTCTGATAGGTGATGCCTCCTATGCGCCGCTCAACGTCCGTCGAATAGCCTTCGGAGAAATCCTTTATCACATAAAATTTTACGTTGCGGCGGCCCTCGCTCGTGAATCCCTGCATGGAGTATATGTCGCCTACGGCTTCGAGCGCCTCGCTCATAAGCACGAGGCCCTCTTTCTCAATGTCTATTATGCGCTGGCCGGGCTGTGTGTAAGGATGATTCGGGAAACGGCTGATGGTCCGCGCCGTGGAACTCGACATATCGAGCAGGAAGGACACCGCTACGTCGCGCTCGCGCCTGAGCTTTCGCGTATAGAGGCGATCATCTATGAGACCGGTCGAACGCTTGTCGAGCGCGTAATCGATCACGGCCTGAAGGTCGTAATCTTCGCCGTCTATTTCGCCGCGAATTCGGCGGAGATTCTCCGGCCTCAAGAGTTGAAACTGGTATCGCACGGAAGAGATTATGCCCGCATAGCGACTGCGGACCATCTCAACGAAACCACGCGACCCGCGCGCGCTCCCTCGCTCTATTATGCGGCACCAGCGAGTGCGATAATCTCCAAGCTCGCGGTCCCACTCGTCGTAGTAGAACGCGCGGTCGCCTTTCTCAAGGTCTTGCTCTACGGACTCGGCGCGCCTCAATTGATTGAAGAGGTCGTGATCGGGAGCGATCTCTTCGGTCTGACCCGACGCCCAGTAACTGAACGGATCGTCGCGCACTTCGATCTGTTGTTGAAGCTCGGACTGCTCGGCATCTGCGGATGCGGCCTGCTCGCCCTGGCCCTCTTCGCCTGCGCCTTCGGGTTCGTTGTTTTGCGTATCCGACTGAGTAGGTCGCTCGATGAAGAAGTCGTATATGTGCCTCGTCGCTATGAGCGAATCGGCCACGCTCGCGTCTTCGCGCAGTATGTAATCGGCGAAAACACGTTCGAGATCGCCAATGACCGAAGGGAAGAGAGAGCGCGCCTCATCGGTCGCGCCTCCGCAGATCGCCACCTGAAATAGCAATTCGAAGGGGACGAGTTCAGCCGGAACGTCTTCGATATGCGGCCTGCGTTCGACGAGCCGCGCCCGCACGAAATCGAGATCACGCCTTATGCCGCGATAGACCGAGCGCAGAAGGAAATCTATCCGGCCGTTTTCTATAGTGGAAAACAATCTGGTAGCCAGTTCCGCATTCGGAAACTCCGATAGCACGGTCAAAAAATCTATTCCATTTTCGGGCATCGCTGCGCCCTTCTGTGCATCGCGTTTCCGCCCGTTGCCGCTTGAGGAAAAGCCCTCCCTTATGGTCGGGCTACTGACACAAAGTCTTCCTTCGTTTTGCGCGCGGCGCTGCTTGAAAGCCTCGCGGACCTCAGCGAGGGCTGCAAGCAGGGAAGGCGCATCCTGAATGTATGTCTCGAACTCTATCTGTCCGGCGGCGTGTGCGGCGATCACTTTGAAGAGGCGGAAATTTTCGTCCTCGTCATCGAACTCCGCAACGACCGAAGGCAGATAGATGGTCTTGCCGTCGCCTATCTTCGCTTCGTCGGGTATGGAGTCGAGCGGGGCGACATTGAGAGCGCGGCCCGTCAATCCCTCGACGTAGAGCCTGAGCGTGTGAGCGACCGCATCGAGCGTGAGACCGCCTTCGATTCGCAGGAGGGCCTCCTGGCTCGCTTTGGATTCGAGTGCGTAGTATGCCTGAGTCTGCCGGGGAGTCGCGGACGCTGTTTCAAGCCCCTTGCGCGCCCACTGGCGAAACTGGCCGAGCGAGGCGCTTGCGAGCGCGATGGGACTCGCCTTGAAGCATTCGACCGCAGCAGCGGTGTTACGCTCGGCGATCTCTTCTATTACCTCAAGCACCGATGAGACTACCAGAGCGCGGCGATGCGGTTTTGCGCGCGCAGCCAGGTCCGAGATTATCTGCGGGCTTGCTTTCATGAAATGATAGCTTGCGGCATTGCCCTGCAAGGCTACGCGCTGGGCGAGCGCCGACCATCTCTCGAAGCTATCGTGACCTGCGACGGCGAGCACGCGGCTTGCGGCCTTGAAGTATTGAAGGGCGACGCCTCCCGAACGGTCGAGGTACTGCTCGGTGATGCTGAAAAGCTTTTCGAGCGATTCGCCGCCGGAAGAGGCGGTCACCTGTGGCAATTCGGCGAAGAACTCTGCGGCAGTGCCGCCCGACCTGAAAGCGAAGGCCGAGGTCAGGGCGAGAGCGCGCTTGATCTGAGCATCGCCTTCGCTCCGGCCCGCACTCCTGAGAGACGCAAGCACGCGCGGCGCGTCGAGGAAGAGATCGTTGCTGTGCTTTACGGAATGGCGAGCGAGTTCGAGACATATCGTAAGCACCTGAGCGACGATTTCGTGATCGCCTATAGAGCCAATGATTTCAGGGGCGGACTTGAAGCTCTCGACCGCAGTATTGGATGAGAGGGCAGCCTGTTTGTTCACAAGTCGGAGCACGGGCGAGCGCATATCTTCGACGATGACATTCAAGGTGTCGCCGCTCGCGCGAAAAAATTCGATAGCGGCATCGGCGCTCGTGGCTGACAGCCTCTTGCCTATTTCGCCCCACACGCGCATGTCCGAGCCATCGACGAGCCGCGAAACTTCGGGGGCGGCCTTCAGCATTTCGACCGCCGCGCGCAGATTGTTTGCGGCAAGGGCTATTCCTATATCGGTTATGAGCAGGACTCGTTCATAAGGGAGCACGCCCACACGATTGACAAGGGTTTCCAGAGTGGAGCCGGTGACACCTTTCAGGTGCTTCTTGAGTTTATTCTTGATCTCTTTCTCCGTCGGATCCATATTCGAATCCATAATAGCAAAACCTCCCGCCCTTTTGAATGCACGTCAGGCCGAATTATTTGTCCGTTGTCCGTTGTCCGTCGTCCGTTGTCGCTTTAATCAAGTCCCTGGCTAAAGAACCCCCAGACCCCTGACCACCGACCACTGATCACTGACCCTTGACCACATAACAAAAAGTTGATAGCCGCAGGGAAATATCACAAACTAATCTTACTTTGAATTAAGGAGAGCGTGATTATGAGCAACGATGAAAACACAATGACCACGTCCGAGATGTTCAATCTAATTCTTGAACACATGCGTTCGATAGATGCGCGGCCTCCCTTCACCCTCGTCGCGGGCGATAGATGGCCGTGTGGCGGACATGTTGAACGATGCGGTCGCCGTTTGCCACGAGCAAGAGGTCGAGGGCCGCGAATTCGTGGCCTTTGCGCTCGAAGCAATCGAGTATGCGGCCTCGCACGGAAATCTCTTCGCCGTCGCGGGCCGCGCTCCAATTTATCAGGTCGCTCCCCGCATGTATCCACGGGCCGAGTTTGAAGTTGCGCATCATTATATAGTTCGCCAGACTGAGCAATACCATAGGATGCGCCACTGCGCCGGGACCGTGATAAACAGGCAATCGCTCTTCTATTTGAACGAGCAAGCTCTTTTCGATCAATGACAGATCGAGTTTCTCTACAAGGGTTCCGAGCACGGCTCCTGCTTTGATATTTTCGCGCGAGGCTTCGGGAAGCGATTCCGTTTCGGGCAGAGGCGCTTCCGGGTAATCTTCTACCTTCGGCTCGCCGAGCCGGGGCGATTGATCGTTTACCGTCGCGAGTCCAGTCGCGCATACGATGCCGTCTTCGCGTTCGGCGCGAATCGCTACCTTGACGGGATTGGAATCCGCATTCAGTAGCCCAGGCGTGAGCGCGGGCTTTTGCCGGTCGACCTCTGCGCGGACGATGACTTGCTCGCCTTCGTAGAATGGCCGATGGAATTTCACCTGCATTGCGCCGCGCTCAAGCCAATCTTCGCCAAAGCGCGCAACTACTGGGACCGTCATATAAGCGTAAACGGTCACGCCGGGCACGAGTCCCCCGCTGAAGCCGTACTCTGCCGCCACGCGGTCGTCGTGAATTTTGTTCTCAGAGTCGGCCGATGTGTTGCAGGCGCGCACTCTGTAAACGGGCAGTTGCTCTCCTTCAATCGCGGTCTCGTTCATCGTTTGTCTTTCTCTTCTTTGGGCAAAAGCTTCTTGAATTCCGCAAGCGCGGCGAGCGGCTTGAGGTCTTCTTCTTCCTCCAATTCGAATGCCCATTCATCATCGATCTCGATGGCCCGTTTGAGCGCCGCAATCGCAGCGGTCTTTCGCCCCAGTCGCGCGAGCGCGCACGCGCGATAGTAATGAGATTCGGCGTCTTCCGTATCGATCTTGATGGCCGCATCGGCCGCAGCGAGCGCGTTCCGCCAATCTTTCAACGCGCGATAGGCTTCGGCCAGCGCGTTGTGTGTCTCGACGCTATCGGGGTCCAACTCTATCGCTTTTCTGAGCAGAAGCAGCGCCTCGCGCGGGCGGCCGTTGTGTATGCGAATGTGCGCAAGGTAATAGTTGGCATCCGCGTTTCTCTCAAGCCTTTCGGGTTGAGCGGCAATAAGCCCTTCGGCCGTTTCGCTCTCGTCAGACAGATAGAAATCCAGGAGCAGGCCATTAAGGAGTTCATCTTTCGACCCTCCGTATTTCGCGCCCTCATCTATCACGGCCAGAGCATCGGCGTATCGCTTTTCATTCGCGAGGAATTCCGCAAAGTCCGTGTAGCGTTCCGAGTGGCGCGCATCGCAACGTATGGCTTCGCGGTACTGAGCCTCTGCGCGCGCCGCGTCGCCCGCGCGCCTGTACATCGTTGCGAGAGCATCATGCGCTCGCGGGTCGTCAGGCTCCAGCTTCAAATATCGCTCGTACGACTCTATGGCCTTCTTCCATTCGGCTTCTTCTTCCTTCGCTGAATAATGCTCCGCAAGCTTTAGTACCGCGATGGCGAGGGGCGGCTCTTCATCGCTCAACTCGGCCCAGAGCGCCGCCGCCTCGTCGTCTCTTTCCGCCTGCGAAAGCGCGAGCGATCTCAAATAGCGGAGGTCGCGGTTCTTCGGATCGTCCTTGAGCGCGAGGTCCGCAAGTTCGAGGGCGACCGTCGCATCTTCGTTCATCGCTATCAGAATCTTCGCAGAGGCGGTCAGGTACTCTTTCTCGGTTTGCTTGCCGCTTCGCCCCTCCAGGATGTTTCGAATGGCGGGCCGCATATTGTCGGATATGATATGAAGCCCCGTGTCGGTCTGTATCATATCGGCTAGCATCCATGCGTCGCCCACGCGCACGAATCGTATCTTTATCAATAACTCTGAGAAGTCGGACGGGTATATTGCAAGCGCCTCTGCGCGGTCTCCCTCGACATCGACCTTCAACAGGCGCATCGCTTCACCGGCCAGTTCGTCTTTCTCG
>JAKEHD010000263.1 GCA_022615215.1 Blastocatellia bacterium | reverse complement strand
ATGAGCGAAGGAATCGTCATGAGCGAGGGGATCGTCATGAGCGAAGGAATCGTCATGAGCGAGGGGATCGTCATGAGCGAAGGAATCGTCATGAGCGAGGGAATCGTCATGAGCGAATCCTATAATCTTGGTGAGCCATGATTAGATGATCGCTAAAAAATGGCTTCATGCTCTTGTTGAGGAAGTAGAAGACAGATTGAAGGCGGAGGGATGGATCGAAAACAGCTTTTATTGATCCCTCCGCCTTCATCCTTGAAAGCTCCTGCATATTTTTCAAACGGTTTCCTGAGACGGGAAACACATCTTTTACATTTATATTGCCTGAGAAGCCGCGTATGCAGTTTATAGACATGTCTGATTACAACAGGGGAGCGCGGGCCTACTGGTGGACCGTTCTTATATTGGGCGCGCTCGCGCTCGTGTATGGGGTGGTCGGCGTGCTGCGGCTGGAGAGAGTGGAATTTATAGGCGCGGTCGCGCTTATGGCAGTCGGGTTTCTCGTAGGTCTCCGCCCGATATGCATACCCGGCACTAAAACGTCGATCACTCCCGGCGATATCTTCATGTTCCTGGCCATGCTCTTCTGGGGCGTGCCGACCGCTTTGTTGATAGCCGTCACCGACGCCTTTGCTGCGTCCTACCGATCTTCGCGGCGTTGGACAAGCCGCCTCGGCAGCCCGGCCATGATGGCGATCGCCATCTTCATATCGGGCGGACTATTCGAGTGGGGACTCTCGTGGTTGAACCATTTCCAAATCTATAACAGCGGCATGCTTTTTATGGCGTTGTTGCTCTTCTCCTTGATACACTTCGTTCTCAATTCGGCGCTCATAACGACTCAATTCGCTCTCAAAAAGCGGACGCCGCTGTTCGCTCTCTGGTGGGAGAATTATGCGTGGGCCGGACTGACCTATATGGCCAGCGCCTCGGCTGCCGGGCTTATATACCTGGCCATCAAGCAATATGGTATTGGATCATTGCTTGCTGCTGTCCCGCTTGTGGCGATCATATTTGCGACCTCTTACCTGTACTTCAAGCGGGCCGACGAGCGCACAAGGTCGGCTGAGGAGCAGGCCAGACAGTCCGAATTGCACCTGCAAGAACTGGGCGAGAGCGAGGAGCGATTTCGCAGCGCCTTCAACCATGCAGCGATAGGCATGGCCCTGGTTGCGCCCGACGGTAAATGGTTGCAGGTAAATACGGCGCTTTGCCAGATCGTGGGCTACACGGAAGATGAGTTGCTGGCGGCGGATTTTCAGAGTATCACACACCCCGAAGACCTGGGCCTCGCGGGCGGAGCCATAGCTCAACTCTGCGCGAACCGCGTCCCGGTCACACAGATCGAAAAACGTTATCTTCACAAACTCGGCCACACGGTCTGGGTCTTGCTGACCGCTTCCTCCATAAGCAATAAGGACGGCCATCCGTCGCGTCTCATTTTCCAGATTCAGGATATAACCGATCGCCGTCGCGCCGAGGAGCAGTTGGTTCATAACGCATTTCACGATGCGCTTACAGGGCTGCCCAACCGCGCCCTCTTTATGGATCACCTGAAGCTCGCCCTCGCGCGAAGGCAACGTCACACGGATCAGATATTCGCCGTCCTCTTTCTCGATTTCGACCGCTTCAAGATCATCAACGACAGCCTCGGCCACATGGCAGGCGATCAATTGCTCGTCCGCATAGCTCGCCGCCTGGAAAAGTGTTCGCGCCCAGGAGACACGGTCGCGCGCCTCGGCGGAGATGAGTTCACAATACTGCTCGAAGACCTCGGAAGCCCCGATGAAGCGGTCGCCGCAGCCTGCCGCATACAGAAAGATTTAAAGTCGCCCTACAGACTTGGCGATCAGGAAGTCTTCATTACCGCCAGCGTAGGGATCGCTCCGAGCAATGCCGGCTATCAAAAACCTGAAGATATACTGCGCGACGCAGACACAGCCATGTATACAGCCAAATCGCTCGGCAAGGCGCGTTATGCTCTTTTTGAGCAGAGCATGCACGCGCGCGCCCTCACCCTCTTGCAACTTGAGACCGATTTGCGGCATGCGATCGAGCGGCGGGAGTTCTTCGTCGTCTACCAGCCTATAGTTTCGCTTGTTTCGGGGAGGCTTTCGGGGTTCGAGGCGCTCGTGCGATGGCAGCACCCTGCACGAGGGTTGATAGGCCCCGCGGATTTCATACCCATAGCCGAAGAGACGGGCCATATCATCGCTATAGGTCAATGGGTGCTTGAAGAAGCCTGTCGCCAGATGCGCCGGTGGCAGGTGATCGGAAAGGATGAAGGCTTCGGTGAGAAGGATGAAAAGAAGCAAGGGAGCAGAGGAGCCGCAGGAGAGGGGAGCAGCTTTGCTCATGCAGGGGAGCGGGGGAGCAGAGGAGCAGGGGAGCCAGAGTCCCTGCACCCCTGCACCCCTGCACCCCTGCACCTCTGCATCCCTCATCCTTCCAAAAAGCCCTTTGCAGTCAGCGTCAATCTTTCCATCAAACAATTCGCGCAACCCAACCTGATCGAGAGCATCTTGCAGACGCTTGAGCGGACAGGGCTGGACCCGCACCAGCTAAAACTTGAGATAACCGAGAGCGCCGTCATGGAGGATTTCGATGCCGCGACCGCTATGCTCGAACAACTGCGCGCGCGAGGGGTAGGCTTGAGCATAGATGATTTCGGCACGGGGTATTCATCACTCAGCTACTTGCATCGCCTGCCTGTCGATACGTTGAAGATAGATCGTTCATTCATCGCCCGTATGGCTACGAGTAATGAGAATGCCGAAATAGTGCGGGCCATCATAGTGCTTGCGAAGAACCTGGGGATGGAAGTCATAGCCGAAGGCGTAGAGACGCCGGAGCAACTCGAATGGCTCAGGCGATTGGAATGCGATAACGGACAGGGCTATCTGTTTGCCAGACCTCTGGAATTGGAAGCAGCAAACCAACTGGTCCGGCAGATGGATGAGTGGCGGGCATTCATACCATCGCTACACAGCCATCAGCCATCAGCCATCAGCCATCAGCCATCAGTCTGATATACTGCGCGCGGGAAGAATTGAGGGTTTCCCTCAATACCTTGAATGCGGAAACGCTTGCAGGCAGGATGCCTGCGCTCCCAGGAAAACTTTCATTTTACCCCGCGTGCAGTATAGTTGATGGTCGCTCTTTCTTCGACCACAGATTACAGTGGAAGGCAGAAGCCCTCTACAAAAGATTTCTTTCTTCGATTTCACGGATCGTCGGAAGACAGAAATCTTTACCTGTGTTATCTGTGCGATCTGTGGTTAATCGAGGTCACATGGCTGAAAGCTGATGGCTGATAGCTGATGGCTGATCCTCTAATCATCGGCTATGCTTTCGGCAAACTTTCGCTTCTTCAAAAATGAGAGAATCTTCAGATGCCCAGCCCTAAAGTCAGTTCGTTTTGGACAGCTTCCGGCAGGGGTACACGTTGTGCGCGCCTGTCGGTAGAGGCTTCATCTACTTCATAAATGTTGCCCATCACTATGTTGAACCATCGCTCGCGATCCCGAACCACTCGATACATCTTTTCGTCCTGTGTCGCTGCAATGTAGGGAAGAAAGACGTATATCGATTTGCCTGCTCTCTCCGCTTTCGACCCCAATCTATCGACGCGTCCGGTTCGTTGCTCAAGCGTCGAAGGGTTCCAGCACAGGTCGTGATGGATCAGGTGACGGCAATTCAAGTGCAGGTCCACGCCCTCGGCCAGTACGCTGCTTGCGATCAGTATTTCAGGAAACAAGGGCGTGTTGAATGCGAGCAAGAGCCTTCGCCGGGTCTCCTCTTTGACCTCTCCGTTGGCGAGGCGGACATTAGGCAACCGCAGTCCCCTTCTCAAATCGCCGGTCTCTTCGCTGGGATCGAATGAAGCTGTCACCTCATGTCCTGTGTGGCTGCCGGTCTGGATGCGGCGCAGGGCTTCGAGGTAATTATGGCGTTCTGATCGGATGCAACGATCCGTAAGAAAACGACAGAAATCTTCGATGCGCCGTCTCAATGAGAGCCCCCCCACATCTTGTCTTTCAATCGCTTCAGCGAATGCGTCGGCGCGATCTTTCCGCGCGAGATCGAAGTAGCGGACCAGAAACGACGGGGTGCGCAGAAAACGCAACACTACATCTACTATATGGTTCGCTTGTTGCGGCTCGAATGGCCTGACAATGTTTTCAAGCGATTCCATGACCTCATTGCGAAGCGAGCCGCCTGTGTCGAAGAAGCGGTCGCCTATGCGTTCCAACTCTTCTCTTATCATCGCCCGGTCCATATAGGGCAGTTGTCGCTGACCGCGATTGATGATCTCTTCATCGAGTCGCGCCGAAATGTGGTGCCGCAATGCTCGGCCCGTCGCCCTGTAATGGCAAAAGATCAAGACCTTTTCGCCTTCTTCCCAAAGCCGGACGGACGCTGCGGCGGTCGCCTGAATCTTAGGGTGCGATTGCCATACGGCCGAACCTTCTCGCGGCAATGCGTTGTCGAGGTGCTTGAGATACCATTCGATATCATCGAGCGCGTCCATCTCAGTCGGGTCGCCGTCTTCATCAAGTTCGATACGGCCGGAGCGAGTTTCAAAATAAGCTTCGAATGATGACGCCAGCCCTTCGGCGAACAAGGCGCGCCCGCGCGCCGATGCTGTCAGAAGGGCCTGCGCGCGACCGGCCAGCAAAAAAGGGAGTAGCGCATCGCCTTCGATTTTCAGGCCCGACTCTCCGCTCCGATTTTCTTTGATCGCATCGCCGGGCAAGAGGAGGCGGCGCTCTGTAGAAGGTCTTTGGCTTTCCACTTCAGACGAAGCGGGAAGATACGCAGACCTCGTGTGGCGCAGCACCCAGGGGCGAAGCCTCGCTTCGGCGGCGCGCATCTTCTCTCGCGCGAAATCCACCTGTTCGACTATCTGCGCTACTATCCCTTCTCCCGGACCAGTGCGCACTTGCCGCCACCACTCGTCTACGCTCACGGGATTGCCTTCGCTATCGAGCAGATGATCTGCGCTCAACTTGCCCCACGCCCTATCGAGTCGCATCGCAGCCGCCTGCGCCTCGTCGAGTGTTTCGGCAAGCCGGGCTATCTCAGCCCGAAAATCCGTCTGCTTCATTGCCTGAGACTTGCCGGTCGGCCAGGATATGCCTTCGAATCGATTCAGCACCTGTATAAGTTCGGCGTGACCCAGTTGAAAAGGCGTGGCCGTCAAAAACAGCATACGGTCGAATTTCCCTGCGAGCGCGCCGCTCTTGAATATCTGTGACTCTTCCGCCTCTTCGTTGACGAAGAGCGAAGCCAGACGTGTGGCCGGGTTCTTCAGATGATGCGCTTCGTCGAGTATCAAGAGAGGCGAATCGAAGCGCGCTCTTCGCAAGGCGCGCTCCCATATATTTTTATCCTTCATCACCTCGGTGAGCGTGCGCCTGATGCTATCAATCCTCTCTTTCGAGGCCGACCTCCGCACAGGAAGCTTGCGCAGTTCTTCGACCAGCGGCTCGAAAATTTTCCCTTCTATCTCCTCAAGGGCTTCGTAAAAATGGCGGGGCACAGGATCATCCGTCACTTCCGGTTCGAAGTCAGGGTGCGCGCGATGGATCGTCCGCAACCAACGGTCGTAAGGCTTATCGAGCAGATCGCCCAATAAGCCCGGCGCGCGGCGATCCACCCCTTGCATGCGCAGCAAGCGCCCGGCGAATTTGTGAAAATTCCGCCGCTTGTCGGCAAGCGACGACCTTCCCTTGAAAGCGCGTTTGATGACCGCGAGTTTTGCATAGGGGTCTGTGAGCGCGCGGTGAAATGCGCCGTGAGTCAGAAAAATTATATGTGCTTTTCGATCCGGCGGGTCATCGAGCAGTTTCAGAAACGAGATGCCCGAATCGGCTTTCGCGTATCTCAACCTCGGCTCGACATTTGCAGACAGGCATTTTTGCTCGAAAACTTCCCAGTCCTTCGGCCACTTGTCGCGCAAACCCGGCGGCACCATGACCACCACAGGCCCTCCGTCGGGGCGGTCCAACATGATAGAGGCTGCTACGGCCATGGCGACGAAAGTCTTGCCCATACCGACTTCGTCGGCCAGCACGACTCCCGGCTGCCGAGCCAGGCGCAGCAGAATTTCTTCGGCGGTTCGTTGCTGCCGGTCGCCATCTTCGGGCGGGATTCGATCCGTGCGAAGGTTGATAGCTGTTCGTGCGAAAGGCGCAAAGCTCATCATTGATCCATGTAAAGGTCGCTGTTACCTGTTCGCCTCTTTAAAGGCTTCAAGTACGTAACGGTTGATCGCCTGGCTCTCGCCGGGAGCGACCGAGGCAACGCGCTGTTCTATATCGCGTATGACAGACTTTATACGCTCTCGAATTTCATTAGCGGACAAACCGCCCCTCGCCTCCTGCTCGGGTTGCACGCGGCCGAGCGCGAGCGCGAGCTCCGCAAGAAGAAACCGGGCCTCATCGGGCGTGCGGGCTTCTTTGAGAAATGCTTCGGCCAGCGCCTTCGGTCCCACAGGGCCTTGCAATCGCCAGTAGAGCGCATCGTGATTGAGAACGGGCCGCTCAAGCCGTTCGCGCAATCGTTCGAGCGCAATCGCAACGCGCTTCGTTCTGCGCAGGAGGAACTCTTCCGTATTCACACGTTTGTGCGGGTCGAGTTGGATATCGGCGGATTTTCGCCGTTCTCTTTTTTTGAGCGCGTGAGTGACGGCCACATGCAGAGGCCGTGTGGAACTCAGTATCTCGATCAAGTCTTCGAGTCTCAAATTGCGCAACGCTTCCGGCGGAGGCAGCAGCGCAGGCTCGACGACATTGACGGGCCAGTCGGCTGAATGCCGCCCGCTCGCGCTCTCCCACTCGACGCCGAGGACGAAAGGTATCCGCTTGTTTTCCCATTCGATCATTCGCTCGCCCGCGCCTCCCGGCCATGAATCGGAGTCGAGCAACTTTTCTCCCTCGGCAGCCGTGATGCGCCATCGCCGGGGAAGCCCCTCGCCCAAACTCAATATCAGGCGTGGCGGCGTGTTGCCGGCATCGAACAGGGCTTCGCGGAATGATGCGGGGAGCGCCGCTATTTCTCCTCTTTCCCCCTCTGCGTCAAACGCCGATTCCCATACGATATTGCGGCTCGCAATCTCTATTTCACCTGCGGTTTCGGGCCAGACCTTATCGAGAGACTTTGACTCGCTCTCGCCTTTGCGCGCGACGTATGCGAGGTTGGCTTCAAAGTTTGCCGATGAATCTGTGACACCGAACCCGGCCCGCGTAAAGTTGCTTGAGCCTATGAGCCACACTCCCCAACCCTCATTATTCATAGCAAGCATCTTCGCGTGCAGCGGCCTCGTCTCTCCTTCCTCCTCGATCAGCGCCTTGAATACAGCCACGTCGCAAGACTCGCGCGCGAATTCTATAAGAGGTCGGGGAGCGAGCACGCGCGCTCTTCCGTCGGGCAGGTCTTCGTATGCGACATAAAAATCTATCCGGCGAGGCCGCCGCTTCGCCATCGAATCGATGAGCGCAGCAATCACAGCCTCACTCTTCGAGTCGCTGTCAAAGAAGGGTGAAATCACTTTTACATTTCGGGGCGGACCCCCAGGCAAAGCAGCGCGCACTCGTTCGAATATGGGCTTCCCGGTTCCACCGAAGACCGGCACGACGCGCGAAGCCCGCCCCACAGCATTCGGCCAGCTTCGAGTGTGATCGCGCAGAAGGTCGAGACTTTCCCTGGCGCGCCGCCTGGGGCCAGGGCGCGCGTCGTCACCGAGCGCGTGGGCGACGACCTTTTCGAGGAAATCTATCGAGGCGAGGATCTCCTCGACCTGCCCTCCGGCGGAGCGGGAAGCTTCAAGCGTTCCGAACACCTCCAGGTTTTTCCGATATCCCGGTTCGGTGAGATTTCCAGACCCGATGATGACACGAATGTGATCGGCCCAGCAGAGAATCGAGAGCTTCGCGTGCTGAACGGCGCGAGGAACTATTACAGGCAGAACGTCCCATCGCAGGCTCTCTTTGCTCTGAGCGTGCCGCCTGTCTGCGAGGACGCAGACGCGTGCCTGTGCGAGCTTTTCTTCGCGCTCGATCAGATAGCCGACCGATTCGTTCTCTTGCGGATGAGTGTCCATTTGAAGGAATCGTCCGAGGCACTCGGTCTCGAAAAAGGTCGCGTCGAAAGTGAAACTCGTTGCCAGGCATACGAGCGGCTCACCCGCCGAATCGGGCGCTTGCCAGAGGTCTAGGGCTTTCGCCCGTGACGAATCGGAGATTTGCTTGCGATCACTCATGCCTTCCTGCCAACGAAATCGCGGCAGAACGAGCGCACAGCCATCAGGCGGTAAGGGCGGTTCCACCATTCGCGTTTCACAGGGCTTTCATCGAGCCTGTAGGGAATGCGCACGAAGGCGCTGCCGTCCATAGCGCGCTCGAACCATTCGCGTTTGCCTTCGGGTTGCTTTGCCTTCTGGACCTGCGCGTGCCTGTCAATCAGAGCATCGTAGAGTTCGGCTGCGCTTTCTACTCCTTCGAAGAATACTGCGATTTGATCGAACTCTCGATCTATCTGAACAGGCGCATCGTTTAAAAACTGCCGGGCGATTTCCAGACGGCGCGGCAATTCGCTTGCGATGATTCGGATTTCTTGCTTATCGGCGAACTCAGCGCGTGAAAGCGCCCATGCACCGGCCTGTGAAGAGAGGTAGCGAAGCCAGTCGAAAGCGTCTTCCATTAAGGCGCAAAATTCTTCATAAGCCTTTATGGTCTCCAAGCGACGGGCGAGCTCAGGCGAGGATTGAGGAATGATATGCCGGACCAGCGCCGCTTCGCTTTCTTTGTCCGCTACCTTCAAGTTATCCGGTTGCTCTATGAGTTTGAAAATTTCCCCTCGCCTGTCTCCCTTTGCATCGAGTATAAGGTCGCGTATGAAGCCTGCTTCCCGCTCTCCGATTTCAGAAGGCGCGAGATGATCGGCAAAGAAAGACCATCCCGACCACGCAGCGGAGCGGTTCGTGTGCTCGCATTTGAGACCGTCTCGAACGGCGGATCGCAAAACCTGCTTCACATTGCCGGAGGAATTCCGTGACAGGGATGAATCGAGAAAGCCTTCTATTTTTTGCTCTGCTTCCCATATTTTTACCAGCGTATAGCCGTTATCGCACAGGTGAAAATCTTCGTCGAGGATTCCCGTATCGAGCGCCAGACGTTTATAGGCGCCGTGAAATCCGAAGACCGAAGGCGTCTTCAAATAACTCTTCGCGCACATCGGCAGGCGCGCATCTCTGGCTCTTCGAGCTTTGTCAATCCCGGGCGTTCCGCGAATCCTCTTATCATCTGCGCGCCGGGTGAACCCTTCGACCAGCAACCACTCGAAGACGATGTGTGCAGGCGTTACTCTATCAACTGCGATGTCGTCTATTTCATCACAAACCACAGCAGCGACGGCCATAGCGGTAAGGAATCGCGGCCTGCTCATCCGCGCAGCCAGCCCCGGAAGAATCCAATTAGCGAGGCGATCCCCCGTAGTCGCAAGACCGAGAGGGTCGAGCGCGCCCTCGCCGGAAGTGACCGGATCAAGCAATGTCAAAAATGGCATCCGGGCTATCGTCATTCGAGTAAATCCCGGTGAAGCCTACCACAATGCTGTTGTTAAAAAAAGAGAGCGGTTCTTTGGCTCTTTGATAGTTTCCGGGAAATGAGGCTTTGTGGCGCTAAATATTGTATGCGGCCTGTTTTGCCATCTATATATAGCCTTTCTCCCCGGAAAGTATCAGAGAACCGGTTCTTTATTTTGCCGATAGCTTAACACACAAAATCAGAGAATGTTGAAAAAGCTGGAGAGCTTCTAATCGTCAGCGATGCTTTCGGCAAACTTTCGCTTGAAGTCCTGATAGAACTGCAATTGATAGAGCCGCCAGTAAAGCCCTCTCTGAGCGAGCAAATCCTGATGCCGACCCATCTCTCGTATCTCGCCTTTGTGCATGACGATGATCTTGTCTACCGATTGAATAGTGGACAAACGATGGGCTATGACAAGCGACGTGCGGCCCTTCATCAGGCGTTCGACCGCATCGCGAATCAATATCTCGGTCTCTGTATCGATGGAACTCGTCGCTTCGTCGAGTATCAATACGCACGGGTCGAAGGCCAGCGCGCGGGCGAAACTGATTAACTGTTTCTGTCCTACCGATAACCCCGCTCCGCGCTCGCGCAATTCGGTCTTGTAGCCGTCGGGCAATCTTTGTATGAATGTGTCGGCGTGTACCTCGCGGGCCGCCGCCTGTAATCGCTCGTCGCTTATAGATGTGTTGCCGAGCCTTATGTTGCTCGCTATGTCGCCCGAAAAGAGAAACACGTCTTGAAGGACTATGCTGATGGTCGAGCGCAACTCTTCGAGGTCCATCTCGCGAAGGTCAACCCCGTCGAGCAGTATCTGCCCCCGCTGGATGTCATAGAACCTGAGCAACAGATTCGTGATCGTAGTCTTGCCTGCGCCCGTGTGTCCGACGAAGGCGACTCGCTCGCCCGGCTCGGCCACGAACGACACATCCCTTAAAATCCAGTCCTCTTCCTTATAGGCGAACCACACGCCCCGAAATTCTATGCGCCCGACAGCGGAGCGGACGCGGGGACGCGGAGACGCGGAGACGCGGAGAAGACGGTCTGTGTGTTTCTGTGTGTTTCTGTGGCCGCCGCCCGGAACCTGGGCTTCAGGAGATTTTATGGCGACCGGCTCGTCGAGCAGTTTGAATATTCGCTCGGATGAAGCCATCGCCGCTTGCAGGATGTTGTACTTTTCGCTTATGTCCGATATGGGTTCGTAGAAAGACCGCGCCAGTTGAATGAAGGCCACGAGCGTGCCAATGGTAGCGACCCCCTGAATCACCTGTCCGCCGCCGTACCATATTATCAATCCTATGCCTACGGCCCCGATTATCTCGACCGCCGGGTAGAAGACCGCATAATAGAATATCGTGTCGATGTTGGCCTTTCGATGCGCCGCGTTTATGTGGTCGAAGTGCTCCATCTCTTTCTCTTCGCGGTTGAACAACTGCACGACGGGCATCCCTGTTATGTGTTCTTGCAGAAAAGCGTTTATGCGCGCTATGCGGACGCGGACCTGGCGAAAGGCCGCACGCGCGCCCAGCCTGAACCATATAGTCAGCGCGGCCAATAGCGGCAGGATGGCGAAAGAGACGAGCGCCAGCCGCCAGTTGACCTGGAACATGAATATGACT
>JAKEHD010000262.1 GCA_022615215.1 Blastocatellia bacterium | reverse complement strand
TTATCGAAGATGGCGACGGCGGCGGCGAATCTCTCCTGGCCCAAAGCTTCAGAACCATCCCTCAACTCTTCGTCGAGCAGCCATTGGAGCAGCTTCTGTCTCGTGTCCTCTACGAGTGTCGCAGAGCGATTGCGCGAAAAGATGGTTTTCAAAATCCCGCGCCGCCGCTTCTCCTGAGCATAAGCCCAGACTGCCTCGAATTGTTCTTGTCCGGTGAGAGCCACACGGCAGATTTCCAGTTGCCGAATTGCCTCGGCCGGATCGCTCCGGCGGAGGGCAAGGCGCGCCTTTTCGAGATAGGCGATGTTCTCCTGCAAGGTAAGGTGATCGAGCAGTTCGTAAAACAGGTCTGCATTTTCTTCTCCCACACGCTGGATTGCGGCTCGGGCCGTTCGTTTGGCGTCATCTGCGCGCCCCATGATAAGAAACACGATGCTCTTGTAGTAGAGCATAACCACATTGGCCGGATGGCGGCTCAATTCGCGCTCGATCATGTCGAGGGCCTGAGAGAATTTTCCTGCCTCGATCAAATCGGCTAGCCTGGCTTCGACCTCTTCTGCGGCCGCGCGCATGCAGGCCGCCTGCAAGGTCAGGATGAGCAAAACCGTCTCTCCTTCGCGCGCATACTGGCGTGCTTCTTCGAGCAGATCGAAGGCAGAGTCGTAGTCGCGCAGACCGAACAGGCAATAGCCTTTGAGAATCAGCGCCTGGGCCGAAGCGGGGTCTATGCCAATCGCTTTGTCGAGCGGTTTGAGGGCGGCCTGATATTTCTTTTTGGCTATAAGCCGCTCGGCCTCCTCGACGAGTCCCCTGATACGCTCGTCGATCTGCTGCCGCTTAATCTTCTCTATACTCTCATCGAGATGGCCGAGATCCGTGTCAACGCGCAGATCGCCCATTCCCTGAGGCTTGACCTTTTCGGCCGCGCCTTTTATATCGACCGGCGATGCCGTGAAGCTTCCGAGTTGTGAGAGGTCGAAAGAAGTGTCGAGCTTCAAGCCTTCCACATTAGGCAGACGTTTAGGCTGTTCTACTTTGATCCCCTTATCGATTTCGGTGAACCGCTCGCGAAATGCGCTGTTTTTGCTGTTTGCCATTCAAGAGCCTCCCTATTGCAGTTTGCATTCGGATGTATGCGGGTCCATCTTGATCTCTTATTCGAAGTGCTGCGACGAGTCGCAGGCGAAATCGTAACCGCACTCCAAAACTGCGCCCTTATCCTCCTGCACTGATATAAAACCGGCTGACCCTCACTCCTCGAATTCAGGCAGCTTGCCGAGGGCGTGTTTTACTACCGATTGCACCAGGGCCGTTTCGCTGACGTGATTGAGTTCGGCGATGGCAAGCTGCGATTGTTGTAGCTCGGCCCTGCGCAGACCATCGTCGCTCTCCTCGTCGCCCGGATCGAAAGCTATTTCGGGCAGCGCGGCCACGCATTGATCGGGAGTGATCGCAAATTCAAAATCATGAGATTTTGCCATTTCAATACACCTTATCGGTCCTCGAATAAATGGTTTCCAGTCAAAGCAAGCAACTCGGACTCGTTCCGTTCGAGGTCTGCGGCCTGCTCGCAGAGATGCTGACCATCCTGTTTTATCACATCGCTCAGTTGCCTGATCTTGTGAGATTCTTCCGTGCTGCTTTGCGAAGAGATTATTTCCTCGACGCGGACGAGCAGTAATTCTGAGCGGTCACGCATCTCGGCCACAGTCGGCTCTATGCGGCGCGCGCTTGCAAGATCAGGGCGCTTGTCCCAGCCCTGAATCCTGCGATAGCGGTTCAACCTATTGAGCAGGCTGAAGCGGACTTCTGCGCGCACTGTATCGTCGTGCAGATATTTGTCGAGCACTTGCAGGTAGAGGTCTACGGCATCGGCGTTGGCCCTTTCGATGCGCGCACGATTGTTTATGATCTCCATAGCATCCGGCTCGCGCGCACCCCGTTTCTGCGCCTGCTCCAGGAGATCGACTCCGCGCCCGCGCTCAGGACCGGGTTTGTGGAAATAATAGGTCAACAAACCGACTACCAGAAACACATCGCTGAACTGCTCATCGCGCGCACGTGAGCAGGCGAATCTAGAAAGGGCTTCCTCGTATCGCTGTTGTACCTCATCGTGCGCTGCGGCAGGCTCCAGACGACGCCAGGCACGCAACAGGGTCGCGCCGCGCAGGAAATGGAGATCACGCAAACAACGCTCTCGCTGCTTTTCGTCGGCCGTCTTATCGGCTTTGGCATCGAGTTCGGAAATCTGCGCCGCGAGGTCTTCGTCTTTTTTCGCCTCCGGCCAGGGCAGATCGAGCGGCCCGTCGGCATCGAGCAGTTGCGCGGCCTCGACCAGCAATCGCTCGACCTTCTCGTCCGACTCCTGAGCGTCTTCAATCCAGGCTGTAAGAGCAAGACCGAGTTTGGCTATTGCGAGCTTGGCGGCGCGCTGCGCTTCCGGCTCCTTCTCTACGGCCTGTTCGAGCGAGGTGAACCGGCGTTGCGCTTCGGCCACATCCTTATCGAAGAGCGCCTTCGTGCCAAGCGCGATGTGACGGTCACGCAGGCCGGGCGGTATGTGCGCGGCGAAATCGCCCAGTCGTTCGACTTTTTCAAACAGCGCGGCGGCCCCGTCGACATGGCCTTCTTTGAGCGCAGCCAGAGCGCGACGAAATTCCACTATTCCGAGCAGCTTCTTCGCATGATAAAGGCCGAGTCGTTCATTCTTCTCCATAGCGAGCAGGATCGGCTCGGCATCGTCGTAGTGCCCATCCTCGACGCGCAGATAAGCGAGCAGGTATGCGACCTGCGCATCCTTGAGATTTTCTCGATGGAGGCCATCGAGCACATGTTCTGCCTCCTTCGAGTTCTTCAATTTGAAATGCGCAAAGGCGATGAAGAAGCGCGCATCGCGGCGCAAACGGTCGGGCAATTTGCTCTCGACCTGTGTCAGCAGCGGAAGAGCCTCTTCGAAGCGTTCGGCCTGCACCAGTCGGAGGGCTTCGCGGTAAGGTTCGATCTGTTTTCGCGGCAGGTAGACCTTGAAGTAGAGCCATGCCCCTGCGCCGATGAGAATGGCCGTCCCGACCACAGCCAGCCCGACCGGCAGCCAGGGCGACGGCTCGGCAGGCCGCGCCGCACCCCGCTCAGGCGCAAGGCTGCTCTCAGGCGACGGCTGTGCCCCGGAATCTCCCGGAGCCGCACCCGGACTCGTGCCGCCCGGTGCAGGCGACCCGGCAGGATCAGCAACCTTGACAAGGGCGGTGATTTTTTTCCCGGCGAGGTATATATCGGCGCGATGATCGCCCGGCGGCAGCCTCGTATCAGTCGGCATGGTTATAATGACCTGATGGTCCGTTTTGTCGGGTGCAGATTGCGCGGCGGCAGGTGCCCCGAGTGTCAGAAACAGCATCAAGAGTCCAAGAGCATATCGAATCTCTGTCGCCATCCTACAGCCTCTCTTTCTTTCATAATTTCGTTGGTGACCATGCGCTCAAGGCGGCGGTGCGCCTCTTGCACAACCTGCACCACATCTTCCTGTCGACCCAAATCCTTGAGACACTCCCCGTACAAAAAGAGCGCGGTGAAATCCGCAGGCTCAAGCTCGGCCGCCTGGAATAGTTCGTTGGCCGCCATGACAAGGTCTTGCCGACGACGATAAATTTCGGCCGCTTGCAGGTAGGGCCGATTCTTCTCCAGCGAATTGGCAGCCAGTTCTTTGAACATCTCCAGATCCCTGAGCAGGAAGTCGCCTTCCGGGTCCGCAGACCCCGGAGCCAGGGGCGGGAGGTTCTCGTATAAAATCCAGCGCAAATCGAAGCGGTGCTGATAGAGTTGATCGAGCGTGGCCGAAGCGTCAGCCTCGAAGTTGTTTGCGCCGGTTAAACGCACGGTCAAAAGAAGTATGGCGCGGTCTAGATGATCGATCGCTTTCGGAAAGTCTTCGATCTTTTCGCAGATATTGGCGGCCATCAGATGACCATCCACGTTTTCGCCGAAGTGGTGGAAGCCCCATTCCAGGCGGCGCAAAGCCTCCTGCTCCTGGCCGCGCCGCGCCATATCTGTGGCTAGACGGAGGGGGTCGGTAGAGTCGAAGGCTTTAACACAAGCCTCCTTCAAGCTGTCGGCCCCCATCGGGCGCGCGACAGGCTTGGGCTGAGTGTAATGCAACGCCGCCTGCATCAACTGTTTGAGCGCATCCTCCTTACGGAGAAACTCTTCCGTATCAGAAGCCTTGATCTCGCTGTTGACCGACGATGCGCGGGCTTGCGCTTCGATCCGTTCCTCATCAGTAAGCGAGGGCGAAAGCTGATGGCAACCGAGCGCGCGCAGAGCGAGATGGCCAAGCGCATAACTATCCTGGGCGCGTTCGTCAAACGCCACTCCGCGAATTATCTCCGGCGCGAGCGCCGCGAGCACGCCCGGATCGCAACCGAACAGGTCGCAGGGCGAGGCGAATTTGAGCGGCGGCGCGGCCAGCAGCCAGGGGAGCCACCGCCCGGCGGTCTTCATCATAATGATGTTCTGCCCGTTCAAACCGAGCGGCCGCGTAGGGCAATTGTTCCACTGCGGCAAAACCTCGCAAATCTGCCGGATCACACTCAGCCGCAATCGCCAGTGGAGCCGCCGGAAATGGGCTTCGAGCGGCTCATAAGGCGAATCGGCCACGTATTCGATATAGTAGCGGTCTTCAATCCAGCCTTCGTCAACGATGGGCAGAGTGCGCGGGTATCGCCGCTCGCGCAGATTTCGCACAGACTGGCGAAAATCGAGATCACAGAATCGCGGTTCCACAATCCGCAGGATGCGAGCAGAATCGGGCTGCCCTGCCAGGAGCCACAACTCCCCGCGCTCGGTCCTGGCTATGAATTTCTTAGACTGGATTGAAATCTGTCCTTCCATAAAGGCAATCCGTCAGGTCCGCGAAGACTCCATATAAGTGTCGCCGAGCGCATCACCGAGGTCTTCAAGTTCCGGCGATTGAGAATTGACCGCGTTGACGAAAGCCGTATAAGCCGCAAGCAACTTGTCGCGTTCGGGTGAAGATGCCATGGTGCTCAGGAGCTTGAATGAACGCCGGGCGATGGATTTGAATTCGGCGGGCGTCTCAGCCGGAACTTCCGGCACCGCAGCGACGGGCGGCGGAGCAGGCGCGGGCGGCGCGGCGTGCGATTGTGGCCGGGGCGGAATGGGCGGGCGCGGCAAACCGCTCGGCGCGGGCGGCTTCGGCAGATTTCCCGCCTGAGCAGCAGCAGCGTCAGCCGTCGCCGACCCGGCAGCCAGAACCTCGGCCAGATGGTTGGCGCTGCTGTCGATCTGCGCCTTCGAAGCGCGCACGTTGCACTGCAATTCAGCGGGCCAGATTTGATTGGTCCTCAACTCCTTGACCTCGACTTTGAGCAACCCGTCGTTGTTCAACCCAAAGTTGACTTCGAATTTATAGAATCCTTCCTCGCGCGCCTCCGGCAGGTTGATAGGGATCTTGCCGATCAGGGTATTCTCGAAAGCCACCGGGTTCTCACCCTGGAAGATAAGGACTTCGAGCACCCTGGTCGGCCCGGCGTTGATGAATCCGCCCTGCGTGATCTGCGCCGGGAGGCGCGATTCTTTGGGTATGATAGGGATCATATCGCTCTGATTGGCGAGTATGCCGAGCGTGTGGCTGGTCACATCCTGCAAGACCAGTCCGGGCTGGGCGGCAGCGCCCGCCGCCCCTCCTGCGGCCATATCGATTATGATCTCTTTCCCTTCGTAGCTCTCCGACGCGTTGTAATCGCGCGCCACGATGGCCGCGCCGCGCGAGACCACTTCATCGGGGTTGAAATCACAGCGGATGTCCTTCTCTTCCATTCCGAGGTATTCGGCCATCAGGGAGCGAATTCGAGGGATGCGCGTGGAGCCGCCGACGAGCAGAACCTGCTCGATCTGATCGCGCTCGACGCCATTGGTTTCGTAGGCCGACTCGATCGCTTCATCCAGGCACGCCAGTGATTTCTGGAGCAGGTCTTCGATCAAGGATTCGAAGATGGCTCTCGTGATGGGGATGTTGACGCTCAACTGCGCCGTGAGGAACGGGAGATTGAGCGTGGCAGCGGTTGCCGCTGAAATCTCTCTCTTGCGCATCTCGGCCTCGCGTTTGATGCGCGCCCAGATCACCGGATATTGCGGATCCTGGCTCAAGTCGACACCGTGTTTGGCTTGAATCTGCTGCACGACGTAACTTGTGATTCTGTCATCGAAGTCGCCTCCGCCGAGCCTGGGGTCACCGCCTGTGCCCACCACGCCCACATTGCCTTCGCTGACCTCTATGATCGAAACGTCGAAGGTGCCGCCGCCAAGATCATAGACGGCATAGATGTGTTTGCGACCGTCCTGCACCTTGTCTGCGCCGAAACAGACGGCTGCCGCTGTCGGCTCGTTTAAGAGCCGCTTCAGGTTGAGCCGGGCCATTGCCGCCGCATCCGCAGTAGCGCCTTTCTGCGGTTCCTTGAAATAGGCGGGCACGGTGATAACGGCATCGTGTATCGGCTCGCCTATGTAATTTTCGGCCTGCCGCTTGAGTTCCATAACGATGAAGGCCGATATCTCCTGCGGCAGATAGTCACGGTTGCGAAAGCGCACGCGGAGCGGGCTGCCCGGATCGTCGGTCGCCGGGTTGGGTTCGCGCTCGTATACGCCCATCTCGCGTTTGACTTCTATTATGGTATTGGCCGGGTCCATCACGAGATTGTTTTGCGCCGGTGCGCCGACTATAACTTTTTCTTCCGGGTCAAGCCCCACGACCGAAGGCACGGTGTTGGATCCGGTGGCGCTCGGTATGACGATCACTTCCCCTGTCGAGTGATCCCAGACAGAGACCGCAGAGTAAGTGGTGCCCAGGTCTATGCCTATGACTTTGTGAAATGCCATGTCTCTACCTCCTTTAGTTTGACGCCGAATCGAAAATCTCCGCTTCGGCCTGGACTTCGACTTTGGCCGGCATCAGGACGCGGCCGGCGAGCGTGTAACCATCTTCGACGACTCGCACGACGGTGCGCGGCAGTGCGCTTGGGAAGGGCGAGGACGCGGGCGCGAGCAGTTGAACACACTTGTGGCGGTTCGGGTCGAACATCTCTTCGCCCGGTGAGATGGGAATCTTCTCAGCGCCCATTCGACTGAGCACGTTGCGCAAGGTGAGGGCCAGGCTCTCGACATGGCCGCGAATCGTCGCGGCATCGGCGAAATCAGCCTTTTGCAATATGGATTCCATCGCGGCCAGCGGCGGGATGAGTTCGCCGCAACAGTCTTTCATTGCTCGATAGACGAGCGAGCCTGAGTAATCTTCGCGCAACGCGCTGACCTCGCGTATAAGGTCTGCGCGCAGACCCTCCTGTTGATCGAGGAGGCGATTTATCGCGCCGACAACCGCCGTGTTGTCCTCGGCGATTTCATCGAGCAGTTCCGCCATCCGGTCCAGACGTCGATTGCGATCATTGTCGGCACTGGCATCGGGTTCTTCTTTCATGGTTTTTCCTCTCTAAGAAGATTGTCGAGCAATTCGATGGGAGTCTCATCGGCTGAGAAATCGTCGCGGTCCATATCCGACAGAGGCCGCAATTCGACTCCTCTTGCAGCCAGAAAATCCTTGATCATGCGGTGCAAAACGTGCATACGGTCGGCCTTCTCCATAAATAGCGGCGCAGCTGCCACTTGCACCATGAAGAAACCGAGATGGGCATTGGCGCGGTCATATTCCTTGCGCTTCTCGGGCCGGGCGAGCGTCTCCCCGATGGCGTTGATTTCGGTCTGACGGTCTATGAACTTCTGCTTCTCCTCCGGCGTCGCCGCTTTGGATTGCTTATCGCGCAACTCTTTGATCATCTGATCGCGCGCCGTGCGAATCTCATCGAAGCTCGCTATCGGAGAGAGGCCGAGCGTTGAATAATAGGACGGCGCTCCGAGGTCGATTATGAACATAAACACCCTCTCATCTTCATCTCAGTTTCGTTTGCGCAGCTTCAAGCTGGCGTATAAACTCAGCGGCTTGCTGCTCGGCATCCTTGATCCCGGCCTTTGCCGCGAGGTCTTTGGCGCGCCGGGCATCGGCGATTGCGCCTCTAAGGACTTCGAGCGCATGTTGGAGCGACGCAGAACTGCCGGGCTGTATCTCTCCGAATGCCTGATTGACGCGCTGTGAAGCGCCTTCGAGCAGCCTCTTGATCTCTTCGAGGGTTCCGGTCATTCTCGTATGCTCCTGCGCCTCTTTGAGCGCCTTTTCGAGCGATGCTCTCTGTTCTTCGTTGAGCGCAAGCTCGAGGCCATCCTTCAACAAATCGATGGCCTCTTTGGACTGGCCTGCCTCGATCATACGAAAGACCAGGAAAGCGCGAAACGAGCTTGCATGCGGAAACCTCTCAAGCAGGGAGCGGCCTTCTTTGATTATCTCCCTGACCGACTCAGGCGGCCTGGCCCTGCCGCCTGCTCCTTCTATCATCTGCCTTGTGCTTTCAGGCATAGCGGCGAAGGCGGCGTTTTCGATCATCACGACGAGATTGTTCTCGATCTGGTCGGCCTCTTCGCGGTCCTCCATATCGGCAATCAAAGGCAGCGTTGCGAGCGCGACCGCGTAAGCGTCATCATATCGCTTGCCCGCCATAAGAAGCTGACAACGTGCCAGGCGCAATTCGAATCGGTGGGGCAGGATGGCCTGGCATTCATCGAGCCATCCGAGCCTCTTGGACAACTCCCGTTCGTTTTCGGGTTCGGAGCGATCGGCTGAAACCAGAGCGATGAAGTAGCTCTCGAACACTCCGACCAGATCGGCATCTCGCTCGATAAGCCCCCGGTCGGCGCAGATCGGCTGAAGCAATTTCCAGGGCATCACAAAGAGGTGACGCGCGAGCAGACAGCCTACGGGAATGCTTTGCGCCGCAACCTTTCTGGCCCGCGCCATCAATCGAGCCGCCTGCTCGCTTTCACCCGGATCCTTCGTCTGTTTGGCTTTTTCACTGGCTGCTTCAGCTTCCCCGGCTGTCTCGGTGACCTTTTTCGCAAGCAGGACGAGCATACGATGAAGCCAGGCCAGCCCCCGGTCGATCAACTCGTGGGTGAGCGCATCAGCTTCTGATTTCTCCTGCTCATAATAAAGATCGCGTATGCGCTCGACCGTGTCTCTGGCGCGTTCGCTGGCCTGGACCACAAGCTCTTCGGAGAGCCTGCAAAATGTCTTGATGCCTGCCCAGGGCTGTTGGTCCAGGGTGGTTTCGATCTGGTGTAACAGAGCGTCGCGCGCGTCGTTGATGGCCTGCTCGCTGGCGTCGCGCGGCACGCCCAGCAGATGCACCGGCGAGCGAAACCGCACACGAGAATTCAGGTAGTAGAGATCCCACTCGCGCAACCAGACCTCAATGGCCTCTCGATCCGACATCCATGCCTGTAGCGCTTCTTCTGATGGCTGCCCCTCGCCGGGTTTCATCTGACCGCAGTATCGCTGTCTGCTCTGCTGTGCAAACGAGAGATGCATGACGCGGCGCTCTTCGAGCATGACCTGCAGGTCGCCCGCTGCCGCCGCGTACAAGTAGCGCAATTCCGCCGCGCGGTTCCACGCCGGTTGGTAATCGTCGCACGACCGTGTGCGCGCGGCCACGAGCGCCAGATTATGAGCTACAGCGATGCGGAACGGGTCGAGTGAAAGGGCTTCGCGCCATAGCAGCGTGGCGTGCTCGAATCGCTCATCGCGCCAGGCCAGCCTCGCGTATCCGTCAAGGATGGCCAGCCGCAATTCGCGAAAGCAATGAAGCTCTTGCATCTCCGGCCAATAGTGGTTCAAGAGCTTCAGCGACTCAGCGTCCGACAACGGATTTTCGCCGCCCGGCCCGTAGATGGTGTAATGAAGCACGCAGATCATCTCGATCGGCAAACGTCCGTCGGCTGCCTCCTTTTCGGCGAGTTCGATGAACAGATCGGGACTCTCGGCCTGAGCCAACCCGACGGCGGCGCGTAGCAATCGCACAGCCGGGTGCTGGCTATGATCCTTCAGGATCGGGCCTTCAGCCATCTTGTCAATCGCTTTCGGCGACTCGCCGCTGAGCATCAAGAAGAGCAGCGCCGTAGCATATTCGGCGACGCGAAGATCGCCATCGACCGGTTTTGCGCCCGCCTCCAATTGCTTGTCGATCTGTTTGGCGATCAGTTTCGGGCCTGACAAATGATCGACAAGCGCCACGCGCCAGACGCCCTGCCATCGGCAAGCTGAGGCGACGCCCTTTTCCGTAGCATTGCCCGATGGTCTGGAATCGCCGGGCGACGCCGAAGAGGGCTTCTCATCGTCGGGCCTGCGGGATTTGCCGCGCGCGCCGGGCGCAGTCGCCTTGCCATCGGCGGCCGGACTTTGCGCTTCGAGGAAGGCATCGAGCCGGGCCAGGTGCTCGGCCAGCTTCTGCTCTTCACCGCGCGACAGCGCATCGAGTATCGCGCGCCCGATCTCCTTTTCGCTTTTGCCGAGTTCGAGCAGAGCCAGAGCCAGATGCACGCAGGCGCGATGGCTTGCTGGCGCAAACCGCAGCGCCTGACGGTATTGAACCACTGCGCCGCCGTAGTCGCCCCTGCGGTGAAACGATCGGCCGAGGTGGAAGAAGAGTTTCGGGTGAAAGGGGTCGAGTCCTATAGCCTTCTGCAAGCAGGCAAGCGATTCCTCCGGGTCTGTATCTCGAAGTATAGCCAGGCGAAAATAAGCCTCCGCGAGCGCCACACGCTTGCGGGCAATCGGCTCATGGCTCTCTTCGAGTCGGCCGATGGCCGATAGCAATTGCGCGCGTTTGCGCTCCCGATCGCCCTTGAGTTCATCAGAAGTGAGGATAGACGAAGCCTGTTTCATAAAGGATCCACATAAAGCTGCACTCTGTCGGGAAGAACGACAGTCACAAACTGCCCGTCGGATGAAATGTTGGCGGCAATAGCTTCGGGCCAGACCTTGTATTGCTCTCCGCCACGTAAGTAGGCGCAACCCCGATCGCGTATCGCTACGGTGAATCGCTTCGATACCCAGCAGGGCGAAAGCAGAGAACAGTCTTCAGCAAATGTGAGGTAAGGCATTTGAATGCCCTGCTCATCAATCGACCAACAAACGCCGTTGCTGCTCAACAGAAGACAGTTATCCGGCGTGGAAGCCGGAAGCAGGCGCGCGTCTCCATTACCCTGCCGCGGCTCGCGCGACCTGATGCGGCCATCCATTTCAATGGTTACGAGCGCGTCTCTCGTGAGCACGAGCAGATGCCGCCCGGCGAAGGCCATACTGGAGACGACCCCGATTGAAGGGATGTCGACCACTTTCCGGTTAAGGGAATAAAGCGTGATCCCGCCCGTCAGGTCCGCAACGGCGAATCTGTCAGTGTCGGCTCTGACCGCGATGCGGAAGACTCCCATCTCGATGTCGAGCAGCCGGGTTTGATCGCCTTTCAGCCCGATGCTGATCAGCGACTTCTTCCATGTGCCAGCCAGCCAGCGGCTTGCGCAGAACTGTACATCTCCCACTGTTCCATCCAAAGAGGCGGCGGCAACCATCTCTCCGCCAGCAAAACAGCGCACCTGCCCATCCCAGTTGGCAACTGCCCATAGGTCTGTCGGCCCGCGCGAAACACAGCGCAGAGGCGTCGAGAGAGGGTCGCTGCGCCAAACGGTTTCGCCGCCTTCGAGAATGGCGAGGCTTCTCCTGGGGGACTCCAAAACCAATATACGCCGCCTGCTGAGCGGCCAGGCATTCTGGCTTTCGATCGGAAATTCAGCCAGTAATCCCCAACTCTTCAACTGCGCCGGTTCGTCGAGCGAGCCGCTATCTATCGGGGTCTCTGCTTCGAATGAGCCGAGACCTATCGTGGCCTCTGCTTCGAATGAACCGAGACCGGAGTCTGTGGCGAGCACAGTTTCTGACGGCTCGCTTGCAAGATCACGATTCGGCAGTTGAGCGACCGTTTCTGACGGTTCGGGCGGGGATGGCGTCGGCGCAGGTTGGGGAGGCGCAACCTCTTCTTTCTCTGTCTCAGGCACGGGGGCGGCCACCTCCGGGGCGGGCGGTTGCGCGGAAGGCTGCGGGTCCGACGGCAGGACGAAAATCTGCGGGTCGATCGATATACCGCTTGCCTGGGCTGCATCTCGCAACATTTGGCGCATAGCTGCCGCTGTGGGCGGGCGCGCATCGGGGAATAAGGCCATGCACTGAACGAGCATTTTGGCAATCGGTTCCGGCACTTGAGGGTTAAGCTCTTTTGCGGAGCGTAAGGGATCGGGCAACTGACGCCCTACAGCGTCCAATCGGTCGAGCGCCTGTACAGGTCTCTCGTTAGTCAGCAAATGGTAGGCGGTGGCCGCGAGGGAAAAGAGATCCGCCGAGGCTTTGGTGACCTGGCCGCGAATCTGTTCGAGGGATGAATAATAGATCGAAAACCCGAAAGTGGTGACGCCTGTCGTCAGACCGGTCACATCCGACGGGGTTCCTTTAGCTAACCCGAAGTCCAGAAGGAAGAGTTCGCCGCGCGAAGTCCGTTTGATGTTATGGGGTTTGATGTCACGATGAATGATCGGCTCCCGCTGGCCGTGCAGATACATCAACAACTCCAGCAGTTGATCTATCCACCCTAGCACGAGCGATGTTTCCAGCGCCGTCCCGTTCGATTCCATCTCCTGGGCCAGGTCATAGCCCTGTATGTACTGCATGACGAGGAACTGATCCTCGCCCTCGAAAAAGTGCGCGCTTACATCGGGCAGCATTTTATGGCGCAGATTGGCCAGGATTTGGGCTTCTCGCTTGAATGCCTTGCGCAGATATTCCTCTCTGAAGAAGGTCTGTTTCACGGCAACGGGTTTTTCTATATCGACAGTCTTCGCCTCATAGACTGCTCCCATGCCGCCCTCTGCGATCAAGCGGACTATCCTGTAGTCCTTCACTATAGTTCCGGGCGCGAGAGTCTTCGGTTTCATTATGGGCTGGTCCTTCCTTATGCCTTTCGATTTCTCGTCGACTCTGGCAGAGCCATTATCTTTGCGTCGCCTTCCCCATAGGTGTCAACGAGGCGCGTTTAATTTCTAACCGACCTCAGCAGAGCCATTATTGACTAACCGAGCCATAGAGTGCTGATGCAATCACAGGGCATGGTTATTGGCTACGCCAACGGCATAATGTAGAAGCGAAAATCGCGCGATGAATGGATGATCGCGCAAAAAGCTATCGCCTCTCTGATATTTTCCGGGGAGGAAGGCAATAAGCCGATGGCGAAAGCGGATCGAACAGGTAGCGCCGCTGGCCATCTCCCCCGGAAACCCCAACAGAGAGCCAGGGAGGCGGCCGTCCGTGTCAAAGCGCGCTTTCGAGAGCGAGCTTAAACTCGGCAGCCGTCTTGAAATAGATTTCCGGTTCTTCGACCAATGCCTGGTCGATGACCTCAGCCAGCCGCTCAGGAATAGCGATGCCCCGTTGGCTGACAGGTACAGCATCGTTTTTGTAGATGACCATCCAGGGATCCCGGCCCGTCGGGAAATCGCGAGGAACCCAACCCGTCAGCAGGTAATAGAGCGATGCGGCGATTGCCCATACATCCACC
>JAKEHD010000032.1 GCA_022615215.1 Blastocatellia bacterium | reverse complement strand
TCTTCGTTGACGCAGGAAATCTCTTTACAGACGAACGCTTCAGCCCCGGCCTTATGCCCGCAGACGTTATGATAAAAAACCGCTGGGTGGTCAAGGGCTACAGCGATTTCCGTCACGACGCCGCGAACGTGAATTTCAACGACCTTCCATACCTCTCCGAACTCCTTAAAAAGGATGGCTACGACGACCGCGTCGAAGAGTTTCCCTTCATCCGCAAGCTCGTGTCAGCCAACATACAGCCTGTCGATGACAGTTTGCTCGCCCCCGCGCCCTACGTCATTCGCGAAATCACCCTGAAGCGCAGCGCGCCCGGCAGCCGTATCAGAATTGGAATCACCGGATTCACAGACGGCAGACCCGAAGGGCCCGTCGCCAAAGGGTTCACTTATGGCGGATACAAGATAACCGATCCCTTCGAGGCAGCAAAGCGCGTCCTGCCCGAACTCAAAAAGAAAGCCGACATCATAATAGTGCTTGCCTACATGTCACAGGACATGACCCATCGCCTCGCTAACGAAAATCCCGAAATAGATACGGTGATAGGAGCCAAGCAAATCAACAGCCTCGATCAGCCTCAGCACTTCAATCGCGCAACCGTCACTTATGCGTTCAATCAGACCAAGCACCTCGGAGAAATGCGCTACTACGTCAAGGGCGATGGCTCTATCGAGAACCAGATAAATCGTTACGTGGCGCTCGACGACCGGATACCCGATGACCCGGACGCGGTCGAAATAGTCACGGCCGCGCACAACGAATTCACCGAAGAACAGAACCGCGCGGCACAGAATGCTACTCCCCCGACAGGGCAGGCAGCATCCTTGCTGACCGATTCTTCGCCCTTCGCAGGCGTGGATACATGCGCCGCGTGTCACGTCAGGGAGTACGATATATGGAAGAAAACCGGCCACTCTCATGCAATTCAGACGCTCGAAAACAAGAATCAGCAATTCGATACCGAATGCGTGAAATGCCATGTGGTAGGATTTGAGAAGGGCGGCTTCCAGTCCCTTGTCACGACTCCTCAGTACGCAAACGTGCAGTGCGAATCGTGCCACGGCCCAGGCAAACAACATGCCGAAAGCCCAGCCAAAGGATACGGCCTTATGCAAACCCCTGTCGGTTGCATGCAGTGCCATACACAGCCCAATAGCCCGGATTTCGAATTCGCAAGCTATTGGGAAAAGGTAAAACACTGAAGGCGGAAACGCGGAACGATGAATTTGGTGAAACACAAGTACAAAAAACTCTTACAAGATGCGATTCGGATCGCTCGTGTCCGGCAATGAGCCGTGATAGCCGAAGAGCTTCTGCAACATCCAAACAAATGCGCGTGACTGCTTGCGAACATACCACTGGTCTGCCGCGCGCCGGTTCCCAAGAACGTAAGTGGGATAGGGATGAATGGTATCTGCAATCTTCTTCAGGGAGATTCCGTTTCGCATGGCAAGAGCATACTCGCCTATCATTTCGCCCGCGCTCGCCCCAAGAATATTGACGCCATAGATTTTGCCGCTGACCTTTTTCGCAAAGACTTTGATCCACCCGGTGGTTTCATTCTCAGTAATGGCTCGATCAATCCTTGAGAAAGGGAACCGGTAAACTTCATAAGAGATGCCCTTCTCTTTCAACTCTTCTTCGGTCATACCGACGTGCGCCAGTTCAGGGTCTGTATAGGTACACCAGGTGATGTGCTTTGAATCAAGCGACATGGGAAAATGCAATAGAGCGTTGCTCACGGCGATCTTGGCCATGTGTTCGGCGAAATGTGTGAATTGAAATCTCCCGGCCACATCTCCACAGGCGTAGATATTCTTCATAGAAGTGCGGCAATGATCGTCAACTACTATGCCGCGCTTGTCATAAGCGACGCCTGCTGCTTCAAGGTCCAATCCTTCAATATTCGGTTTGCGACCGACTGAAAGCAATATGGCATCTCCCTCGATGCCGATTTTCTGAGAAGTCGCCTGGCTTTCTATCGTGACATTGAGAGAGCCGTTGCCGGATTCCAGCTTTATCACCTTCGATTTGAAGATGTACTGAAGGCCTTCCGATTTCAGATATTCCTTCAATATGTCGGTCAATTCAGGGTCGTCTTTCGGAAGGATTTTGTCAGCTACATCGATAACGACAACATCTGAGCCAAAGCGCCGGAACGCCTGCGACATCTCTGTGCCGATGGGGCCTGAGCCTACTACGATCAGCCTTTTCGGCAACTCGGTTATTGAGAAGATTGATTCGTTAGTCAAATAATTCGTTTCCGATACTCCTTCGATGGGTGGAACGATAGGCGAGCTACCGGTTGCGATAATGAAGTATCTCGATGTAACCTGCGAAGTCTTTCCGCCTACATAGGTGATCTGAACAGTATGCTTGTCCAGGAAATGTGCGCGTGCAGCGATGACCTTCACTCCGAGGTTCTCAAAGTTTTCCGGCGCGTCGGCATCACGATAAATGTGTTCTTGAGTCCGGTGAACATGCTCCATCACCCTGGCAAAGTCGAATTCGGGTTGCTGGTTTTGCAGTCCATACTTTGCCGCAGACCTGAATAGATGGGCGACTTTCGCCGCTTTGAGCAATGTCTTGCTCGGCACGCAGCCATACCAGGTGCAATCGCCTCCAAGTCTTTTGGCCTCGACCAGGGCGGTTTTCGCGCCGAAGGATGCGGACATTCCCGACGCTGTGAGTCCCGCCGCGCCGCCGCCGATCACTATCATATCGAAATCATATTTCATTAGGTTTTTCTTTTATCTGTCTTCGAACTTTCTTGATCGTCGAAAATATGCCAAAAACAATCATAGCCGCCAAAACGAGGTAGACCCATAGAGGGACATTGCGTCCGGCGATTATCAAGTACAGGTAGGCTGAAACGAAGAAGAATCCCGCAGAGAGCACGGGCATGACTATAGACTTGCCTTTGCGATAATTCCGCACAAGCCATGCGATGGAGGCTGTAAAGAAAGGAATTGCCCCGATGTAAATCGCGCCGAAAATTATTGGGTTTACATTGTACTGCTCTCCAAGACTGAAGAACCATTCTTTGATCGAGTTCCACTCCATAAAATTTACCTCTCAAAAATCACTCGCGCTTGTGTAGAGGCAGCAGACCGGGAAACCCGGCGACCGCCTTTATTGTCGGACCTTCTCATTATTTCCCGCTCATCCTTTCCGCGCAATGATAGTATCAAGGCGCTCAGGGTAATCGCGCGGCAGCTCGTTGCCGAAGTATCGCACCACTCCCTTCGTCTTCGTCTTTTGACTCCTTCGATCAAGCCTGACAGCCAACGTCGTTTGCGACTTTGCCTCTCTCTTTCCTCTTCAAGGCGTATCGCGCGCCGTTTGAGATGGCTGCGATACTCCGTTATGCAAGGCTCACATTTCCCGCTTTCATCCACCCATTCGGGGTGCTCGGAGCCAATGGCCGCGAGCACCCTCTCTTCCAGATTATCATGCGACATGCGATCAGTGAGCATTCGGCCGCTTATGAGGCAGCATTGAAGAGCGATTTCCGTTTTTTCTATCTCATTCAATGTTATCATGCTCCCGTGATCGCCCAGCCTTGCCGTGAATGGTTCTTGCCGATAGTGATTTACCCGGCGGTAGCTTTTACCAGCGGGAAATCTACTTCTGTTTCGGCGACGTGATTGAAGTAGTTTGTGAATATGTTGAGCGCGACAAGCGCGATTATCTCGATTATGTCGCCGTCTGTGAATCCCGCCTGTCGCAACTCTGCAACATCATCATCGCTTGCCCATCCGCGTTCGCGGACCAACTTGCCCGCAAATCGAAGCGCCGCCGCCGCCCTCTCATCTGACGACTGCTCGTTTTGCGCGGCCGCAAGCTCTTCGGCAGGGAGGCCGGTCATTTTGCCGAGCGCCGTGTGCGCCGACAGACAGTAATCGCAGCCGTTGGCGCTTGCGATGACGATAGAGATGCGCTCGCGGAGTTGCGGATTGAGGCTGCCCGCCCGCAGCGCGGCGCTGAAGTTCAAGTAACCTTCGAGCGCCGCAGGGGCGTTAGCCATCAGGCGCACGATGTTTGGTATGCGACCCATCTTGTTTTCCACCGCGTCGAGCAACTGCCGAGCGCGGCCCGTTGCATTTTCCTTGTCTACAGTTTTAAATCTTGGCATTTTGTTCCTCTCTTCTCTTTTGATCCTGGTTCGAGCAAAAGCGTTATACTGCTCGAATGAACCTTTGCCCTCCCTGAATGAGTCAGTACACAAGGATGAAGGATGAAAGCCGCGAGCAAGATGTCGATTCATCCTTCATCCTTCAGGGAAGCGGCGCTACGGCTTTCGCTCCTGTGGACCGTCCCTGATCGAGGTATGGAGCGATCAGCGCAGCAAGCTGCTTCTGGCTGCTTGTGCCGACAACGCGATCTATCAATCGACCTTCGGCAAAAAGCATGAAAGTCGGCACGCTTCTGACACCATTGTTGGCAGCCGCGTCAGGGCTTTTATCTATATTGACCTTTACGATTTCCGCCTGCCCTGCGAACTGTTCTGCCAGGCGTTCTATGATAGGCTCCATGACCTTGCAGGGACCACACCAGGTTGCGTGGAAATCCACAAGGACTGGCCGAGCGCCCTTGATCAACTCGGCAAACTCCGAAGAATCAATCTCTCTCACTAATTCACTGGCCATTTTCATAATCCTCCCTCAAACTGCTTTTCGTTCTGTGGACATAGCCAAAAGCTTTCTTGCAAAGCTTTCTTTCTTACAAAGATTTCTTTCTTACACGGCCCGTCCTACAGTTGATTGAGTGACTATCACTCATCGGCCTGATTATGCCCGGTATCAGTCGGCTGTTCAGTGAGGTCCCTAACGGAATAAAATTTGGCTACACGGTATTATGAAAATCCCGAAAGCCTACAATAAATGTATTCATTCTCGGCGCGTGGCGGACAGGAATAGCAGGTAATACAGGGAGAGGCGGAATCGAAGATGAACGATGATCTATTCAGGCCCATGCTTCGCATATATGTGGCTCGTCATTGTTTGACGTGCGAAGAGTCATTGCGGATAGCTGATGAAGTCAAAAACCGTTTTGCGGGGATCAACCTTCAGGTAATCGATCTGGATGAGGAGGGAAGTCAAAACCTGGACGATGTCTTCTCTGTGCCTACTTATGTGCTCGACGGGCGCACGCTCTCACTCGGCAATCCCGAACCGGAAGAGCTATTCTCGACCCTGGCAAAGGTATTATCATTGACCAGTACACCAACTTGAAAGGGAGAGAACATGGGGGATCAGCTATCACGGTTTACCAGACGATTGATGGGAAAGGATCCGGCAAAGCTCACCAAAGCCGCCGATGAAACAGAAGTATTCGGGGAAGAGACTCCGCGTTTGAAGACAGGCTATCTTTCGGCGATGGACCTGTTCCGCGACCTCACGCCCGAAGAGATGCAGGATATCGATCGGGCTACCTTCATGCAAACCTGCAAGGCGGGGCGGGTATTTTACATGCCGGGCGAGACGGGCGAGGTGCTCTTCATCCTCAAGAAAGGCGCGGTGCAGATTTACCGTATGTCGCCCGAAGGCCGAAAACTTGTAATGGCTCAGCTTCCGCCTTACTCGTTTTTCGGAGAGATGAGTTGTATAGGGCAGGGAATGTACGACAGCTTCGCCGAGGCTACTGAAGATTCGCTTATATGCACTATGAGCCGCAAAGATGTCGAGCGGCTGATATTATCGAAACCGCAAGTGGCCCTTCGCCTGCTCGAAGCATTGGGCAAACGAATGGTCGAAGCCGAACAGCAACTCGAAGAGCTTGCCTTCAAGGGACTGATCCCACGCATCGCATCGCTTTTGATGAGGGAAGCCAAAGAAGATGAAGTAAAAGGGCTATCGCATCAAGACCTCGCAGAGAGACTCGGCGTTCATCGCGAGAGCGCCACCATCGCGCTCAATGAACTGAAGACTGCCGGCATTATCGAGATCGGCAGAAAGAGAATCAAGATCGTTGACCGCAAGCGGCTTGAGCGGGCGGCTGCCGAATGAGACTCCTGGAAGAAGGGATATCTAATGGCCTGGATTAAGATCATAGATGAAGCGGACGCATCCGGCGCTCTCGAAGATGCATACAAAGAAACGGGCGCGGCGCGCGGGCGCGTGGCAAACATACTCAAGGTCCATAGTGTCCACCCGCAGGTGATGAGCGCGCATCTGGCGCTTTATCGGGAGTTGATGTTCGGCCGGTCGGAATTGAGCAGAGCAGATCGCGAGTTGATAGCGGTCGCTGTCTCGAAAACCAATCATTGCCACTACTGAGTGCGCCATCACGGAGAGGTTCTCCGTGCTCTCATCAAAGATGATGCTCTGATTGCCGCTTTGGAAAGCGACCCGTCCACAGCATCGCTCGACGAACGACAGCGAGCGCTTGTGAATTACGCGCTCAAACTCACAACTCGACCTGCTGCCATAACAGAAAGCGAAACCGAAGCACTGCGTAAAGTCGGCTTATCCGATGCGGGCATTCACGACGCGGCAGCCATCGTAGCCTATTTCAACTTCGTCAACCGCATGGCTCTCGGTTTGGGAGTTGAACTTGAGGATGAATACGTGAGATGAACAAGCGTTTCCGAGATGTCTAAAGCGCGCAGCCGATAGCGGATTCAACGGTCGCGATTGGGAATAAATAGTCTCGAAAGAAGGTTATACATGTTGTTTCAAATATTCTTCTCCACTGTGAGAGGCCAGCGCGATATTGAGTAATTCCTCCGTTATTTGCGAATGGTCGCGCTGGCCCAATTTCTTTTTGCTTGGATGTGAGTCGCGCTTATTTCGGATTGCGCATCGACAAATTCTTTATGGCTTCGAAGTGTAAATAATCGAGTTGGGCTTGAACGCCAGCCAGGCGAACGCAAAATAATCACCATGCGCCAGGGGCGCAAGCTTTCGGCCCCGCAGCTTGCCTTCCACCGCCTGCCCGCTGATATTCCAGATGCTGCCGGTTTCCATGTCTATGAATTTTCCGCCTTCGTATCGAAACATCAGCTTTCGTCCATCGAAAGGAAGACTTTTTTCCTCAAGACGTGGGTTGAAGACGCCCGTCGAGCCTACTTCGCGCGATGAAGCTATATTGGAATGGTGAAGCGCCGATACAGCGCCTTTATCATGAAATACCACTACTGGCTGGCTGCCTACGAGATCGTTTATTACGCGCAATTTTTTTGTGATGGAATACGGATATGCTTTATCAACCCCGTCTGCGCTTACGGTGATGAGCTTTTCCATGGGCGGCAAGTGGCTGTCCAGCTTACCTCGGTAGAGAAATGGCTTTTGAGATATATCATCATACCCGGTATAGGGATTGCGGCCATAGTCGCGATTGTAGCCCGTCTTTCGAGACAGCACCTGCCCATCAGGATAATTTGATGAAAACTGCTCGAAAGAGATTATCTGTGCGGGCAATTGTTTTAGCCTCGTTCCGGTGAGGTCGCCGACTATCGCTTCGCCGGTCAACTGCTGCCACAGGCTTTCAGTTTCGCGGTCAAACATTATCATATCCGAATGACGCAGAAATCCTGACACGCCGAAGTTGTATTCGCGGCCGCCGACGAAACGGTCAAAGACTATAGCGCTATAACAGAGGGGACAAAAAGTCACCGCGACCGGTATGCCCGCAATACGGTCATTCGCTATTTCATGCCAGATCAAAATCTGTAGCGGATAAGCGCGCGCTTCAAAAGGAAGACTTTTTTCCTCATCACCGCTGACGAGCGAGATTACCGGCTCTTCCGGTTTGAGCCACCGGCGGGCATGATTTATCACTACAAAACGCGGATCATTGAGCGATGGAATCCCGTCTTTGGGAGGGCCTCCCGCCATCAGTTCAGCCAGGTCTATAGAGCGTTTTTCAGTATTCGTGCGCCATCCGCGAAGGCCGCTTTGCGGATGGCCCTCGAATGTATGGCCCGCCCGGCAAGCCGGCGAAAATCCCGTCGCAAGAATCAGAGTTATGAGGAAAAGAGGATAGGGTAACACCCTTCGTCTTCGTCCTTTGAAGATCGATGAAAAACATGGTCTAAATCGCACGACTTGCTACACCTTTAGTTGAGCCGCGATGGCTTTGGTCATGGTCGATGTTTGTTCCTGACCGAGAGATGCCACGACTAGAAGATCAATGCCCGCCGATGAGACGGAGGCCACCTGATAGTCGCCTTCGCTGGCAACATTGAACCGGGATGTAATAAGACCTTCGGAATGAGGGCGCACAAATAAAGAGACGGGCTGCTGCTCCTGATTGTAATAGACCAGATGTAGAAACTTCTCCTCCTTCACTGTGCAGACGGTGGCGCGAGGATCGCCATAGCCGAAGGCCGACAGATCGGGCGGCGCATCCAGGTTGCTATAAGCGGCGGTGAGGCGGCCCAACTCTTCGCTGTTCGTGATCGCTCCCATGCTCGAATCTATCGCGCAGTGCTTCGCGTGGTCAGATGCGGCCGCGGCATAGACGCTCTCACTTGCGCCCGGCAAAAGCTCTCCGCGCAGGAGAACCAGCGCCCCCACAGTTGCAAGCAGCACTACCGCAGCAATGCGCCGCAACACGGGCGCAGAATAGAAGCGGGCGCTTGTTGCGTAAGGCTGACGACGGATTGCCGCAAGTATCTTCCGGCGAAGGAAGCGGCTGTCAAGAGGCTCCTGGCGAGCAGCCTGCTTCAAAGCCTCGTCCTGAATCATATAAGTATCGAGAATATGTCGACAGGCGGAACAGGTTTCTAGATGTAGTTGCACGTCAAGCGTGCTGCGGGCATCCATCTCGTTATCCATATACAATTGTATAAGCTGTTTTACTTCGTTGCATTTCATAATATCAACACCTTACTTCCGGGAACCGGGTTGTCCGACCAGGATTAACATCCTCCGGCTGCACTGCATGCTTTCTCGGTTGCGAGTAATTTGCGAAGCTCTTTCCTGGCGCGGTGCAGCCTCGACATAACAGTTCCAATCGGCACATCCAGAACTACGGCTGTCTCTCTGTAAGAAAATTCCTCTACCACGACCAGCCATAGCGTTGTCCTATACTCTTCAGATAACAGGCTCATAGCACGGAGCACTTCGCCGCCTTCTATGTTTCTGAGCGGATCGAACGTTATAACATTACCTTTTTGATTATCCATTCTCTCAATATCTTCAAGGGGCGTTAGCGGCATCCTGGCTTGCTTGCCTCTCATGGCATTAATCGCATTAAACATTATGCGGAACAGCCATGCGCGGCAGTTTGATCCCGGCTTGAATGTATTGAAATATTTCCAGGCTCGGAGATAAGTCTCTTGCACTATGTCCTCCGCATCCTGATGGTTGCGCAGTATGCGCCGGGCCGCCGCCAGCAGTACATCCAGATGAATCATTGTTTCACTCTCAAATTTCTGAATACTCGACTGCGATTTCGTCATTATGTATAACTACCTCACAGATTCGGAATAGTTTCTTGTGACCGGTGGAGCCAAAGCTAGAGATATTGAGGAAAAAGATAGAGTAATACCCTTCGTCTTCCTTTCGAAGCTTTTCGCTTAACATTTAGGCCATACCTGGCCGGCGTTCCTGCCAGGATATATGCCTTCCAATATCCGTGCCCTTATGGAGCTACCCCCTTGGAACTAGCCCCACCGGCTACAATAGATAATCGCATCAGAAGGGTTCTTATTCCTTTGATAGCCCTAACGGACATTATGCGAGTTGCGGAGGAATGTTTGCTGAACCATCAAAGACCACTGATCATCGAGGGGGTTCGAGTCCTTGAGAAGGAAGATTTCCTTATATCTCTGGCGCGCCTTGAAGCCGTGGGGTACTTTGCGCGGCTGTCAATCTCGCAAAGTCGAGGTAAAGCGCAGGCGCGCCCTAACTTCACTTCTTCTTTCCGAACGCCCTTACCCGGCTTACCATCGCTCCGATCTTTTCGTCGGAGAGCTTATTCTTCCAGGCAGGCATGAGCTTGCCTTTACCGTTTTTTATCGCGTCGGCAATTTGCGCGTCGGTGCGAGACTTTTGCCATTTGGGGTCGGTAAGATCGGGCTGGCCTTTCGCTCTCCATTTGGGCAGACCGCGTCCGTCCTTACCGTGACAGAACGCGCAATTTGCATTGAAGTCCGCAGCGGCATCAATAGGCGCGCCCGCAGACAGGTTGCTCGTCAGGGTGGCCTTCGCAGGGATCAGTATGGCGAAAAGCAACAGGAGCGCCACGCTTGAGATTGTCATCGTCTTCAAGAGTCTTCTTTTATCCATCCTCATCATTCTCCATTTCAAACTGATTAAGCGGTAATATTGGCAACTCGATATTCACAGCAACTTTACTGCTGACTGGGACGGAGCCTCTCCAGCCAATCGGCTATCTTTCTCATTTCATCCTCGGTCAGGTCTGGAAAAGATTCCGGCATGGGATCATCAAGCCCATACGACCTTGGGTTCTTGAGCAGCTTTATCAAATCTTCTTTGCTGCGATTCGGTTTTGAAGTCACCCATAAGAGCGGCGGCCCTATGCTGCCTTCACCCCGGTCGCCATGACAGAAGGCGCAACTCGCGCTGAAAGATGCGGGGGGCTCACCATTAATCGCTGATACAGGCTCGCCCGCAGTAGCCTCCACAGGCTCTATTAGCTTGAGCAACCAGTCGGCGATATTTCTGCGTTCCTCTTCGGCCAGTTGATTGTATCGGGGCATGGAATCCGGCGAAGGCTCGCGTCCGTGGCCTTCTATCCAAATCGCGAGGTCTTCGGATGTGAGATTGCGCCTTCTCCCTAGATTCACGAGAGACGGGCCGAATGTGCCACCATTTGCATCCGCTCCGTGACAGTTTGCGCAATTGGCAAAAAATATCTTCAGCGGTGCCGACCCCGTCACGGATGGATTCACTACATCGGGCGGGGTTACAGGTATCGAGCGGCCTATCTCTTGAGGCTGAAAGGCTGTTTGAAGAAACTTGTTGGCTTCTTCTTCCTGCCGGTTGAGTTTGTGGCTGAACTCAGGATTCATGCTGTCCTGGTATTTCGATAGCGCGATCAGCCCAACTGATCCGGCCAGCAAGAATACAAGCGCAGCGGTAGCAACGGGTCGCCTCAGAGGATTGCGCTCCCGCCGCCTGTCAATAAACGGGAGCAGAAAGATCAACGCGAAGAGGATTCCCGGCAATACGACGGTTGGAATCAAAGACCATTTGCCGGGGAAATACTTCAGGAGTTGAAACAACGGCAGGAAATACCATGCCGGTCGCGCCAGAAAATCCGACGCAGGATCGGCCTGTGGTCCCAGCCTGGCAGGCATAAATCTGGCAAGCAATAGAAGCGCTACGAACACGATCAGCACGAATATCGAATCTTTCAGCAATTGCTTCGGGTAGAAGCGGGCTACTTTGTGATCGTCCTTATTGTGTGTTGGCCCGGCCGCGCCCGCGCGTCTGAACAGGTATATGTGCAGCACAACCAGGAGCGCCATCGCGAGCGGCAACAGGAAGACGTGAACCATGAAGAAGCGCGAAAGCGTGAGCGAAGTAAGCTCAGTCCCGCCGAGCATGATGCGCTGCTGAACGGGGCCGACTACAGGGATTTCGCCTGCTATCGAAGTTCCGACCTTCGTGCCGAAATAGGCATCCTGGTCCCACGGCAACAAATATCCGGTGAACGCAAAGCCCAATATAATTAGCAGAAGCAGGCCGCCCACTATCCATAACAACTCTCGCTTACCTTTGTACGCGCCGAAAAGAAAGGTCTGGGCGATGTGCGCGACTACTATTATCACCATCGCGCTCGCCCCGTAGTGATGCAATCCTCTGAGCAGCGCGCCGCCCGGCACCGCTTTTTGAATGAATGCGACGCTTGCGTGTGCATGATCGGCGCTCGGCACATAATACATCGCGAGGAATATTCCCGTGATCGCCTGTAGCGCGAATAAAAAGAGCAGCGTGCTGCCGAACACATAAGCCCAGCGGGCACCGCCGCGTATAGGCTCGTCTAACGCCCCTCGCAGGAGCTGCTTCACTCCGGCGCGCTCATCGAGCCAATCATATAATTTGCTTATGCGGGATATAGTTGCACTCATGTCAAACCAACGGTTTCTTCTGATCTGCTCCCTGTTGGAAGTACTGGTATCTTACTTTGAGCAAGCCGCCTTCCACGCGGTGTTCGAGCACGTCCATACCTCGCGGGGCGGGACCGCCCAGCTTTTTGCCTTCGGCGTCCCAGGCAGAGCCATGGCAGGGACAGATGAATCCCTTCTGGGCATGGTTGATACTGCATCCAAGATGCGGGCACACGGCTGAAAACACGGTGATGTCATTCCCTTGCTTCAGCACCCAGACAAGCTGCTGAGAATTGAAGCGTCCCCATCCAGCCTCCTGTGATACGACCACATTGCGTTTGACCGGCTCGCCTTCCGGGATTTCGTCCAGCAACCCCGCGTCTGCCCACTCCGGCTGTCCTGCGGCTGAAAGAGCAGGCGCTATGGTGTATCGGCCTATGATCGATCCGAGCACGACGGTAATACTTGAAGCTATCAGCCCTATTACGATGCCGAGGAAGGAGCGGCGATCTTCGGGCAGGCTTTCTGTAGTTGTGCTATGGGATGCCTCGGTTACAGGTCGCATCTTCGTTTCGCTGTTCATAAGAGTGGTAAGATTTCGTTCTCGGCCTCGTTGAATGACATCAACCCTATGTGGCGACTATGGACTTGTCCCCGTCTGTCTATGATAAAGGTGGTCGGGATCGCGTCCATCGAGCCGAAGCTTGCGACGGCTTCCTGTGTGCCCATCACAACCGGGTAGTTCATATTGAACTTTTTGGCGAAGCGCGCCACTCGTTCCGGGCTGTCTCGATCTAAAGATATGCCAATTATCTCCAGACCTCGGCCGTGATACTGCTCGCGTAGCTTGACGAAAGAAGGTATCTCCGCAACGCATGGGCCGCACCACGTCGCCCAGAAATTCACAACCACCACCTTGCCTTTGAAGTCCGAGAGCTTCACTTCCTTCCCGGATATATCCTTCAGATTGAAATCCGGTGTTGACGGCTTCGCTCTCTTAACGCTTTGACTTCTCTGGTGCTCTCTCTTCGACTGCCGGTAGCCCGCATCCTCATTCTCTTTGGAAGCGCCGGTTACGGCGTTAAGGACCAGGCCCGCAGCAACAACCAGCAAACAGACCCCTATCAAAAGGATTATAGAGGCGTAGCCCGTTTCTGTTTTCTCTTCGGTCAAACATTTTTTCATGATTTTATCTCCTCCAATTCTGGACACTCATCGAGCATCTTTAGCGCATCGGAACCCGACATTGTTGAAGCTTGCATCCTGGGGGCTTCGACCTCGAAATCCCACGCGGTAGGCTCCGCAATAGTTTTCAGAGCAAAACCATGATCCGCCTCGCGCTACTCGAAGCTGGCCGGCGTCGGGGCCTTTGGGATCTTTCGCAGGGCTGTGCTTGTAGTAGTCTTCATCGTACCAGTCGGCAGCCCATTCCCAGACGTTGCCTATCATGTCGTATACGCCGAATCCGTTCGGAGCGAAGCTCGCCACCGGCGCGGTGTAATAGTGTCCATCCGTCAGTTTATTATTGTCCGGCCAGGTGCCTTGCCAGAAATTGGCCAGAGGCTTGCCCTCTGGCTCAAGTTGATCGCCCCAGGGATAAATCTCGCCTGCGCGACCGCCTCGCGCAGCGTATTCCCACTCGGCTTCCGTAGGCAGTCGTTTGTCCGCCCACTTGGCATAGGCAGCCGCATCGTTCCACGAAACATTGACTACCGGGTGGTTCATCTTGTCGTCAATGGTCGAATCGGGTCCGAAAGGATGCCGCCAATCGGCTCCCTTGCGATCTTCCCAGTCGCTCTGCCCCTTCACGAAGACCCAGGAAGACCCGCGTTTTTCGGCGTCGGTCTTGTAGCCCGTTGCCTCGACGAATCGCGCAAACTCGGCGTTCGTTACCTCTGTAGCATCCATGTGGAAAGAACTGATCGTTACCTTGTGAGCAGGCCGTTCATCATCGTCGCCGATTTCGTGCGCCGGGTCTTTGGCGCTTGAGTTTGATGCGCCCGCTTTAGTAGTGTGGCCCTGGTGCGAGTGGTCGCCGGGAGCGTCTGTTCCCATAATAAAAGCGCCTCCCTTGAGTAAAAGTATTCGACTTTCATTCGCGCCGACTGAAACGGGTTGCTTGTCCTGATGCGCCTTTACCACGTGTACGATTACAGCGAGAAGGGCTGCTGCCAGCAGTGCGTATTTCGATCTTATCAATATATTCTTCATCATCCGATTCACCTCACATCGAAACATCCGGGGCGCGTAATCAATTCTTACGCGCGCATAAAGATTTCTTTCTTCGGCCTTGCCGCACATCCACTTCACTCAAACAGGAATGGCTCGCGAAAGTTTTCATTGCTGTTCAAGTGAAGGTCTCCGAGCCAGATTGTATAATCACTTCTTGCGCAAGAAAGCTGAATCCATCTGTGCAGACACGTGGCACTGAGAGCACATCTGCATCTGCTGGCTGTCACCTTTTCCGGTTACATGTCCCGTAGGATCGGTAGTCACCCACAGCCACCCATCGGCGGTCTTCTCCATGGCAAAGATAGTCCCTTTATCGCCGGGCTTGCCGTTGCTGTTCATGTGAGATTCTTTAACGAGAATGGAGCCGACGGGAAAATTACCGGCCTTGCCTTTTATGGCCGCCTGGGCTGTAGGGTTGGCGAATGTAGTGACGAACATGTTGCCATGTGGCTGGCTCAAAAGTGGCTTGCTGTTTATTTTGGTCCATTTATTATAAGAAGTCGCAGGCGCGTACGCTTCGCCTGAGGCTTGCTTTCCTGCACAGGGATTACAAGGATTCTGAGCCTTTTTAGCACAGGGATTACAAGGGTTTTGAGCTTTCTTGGCGCAGGGGTTGCAGGGATTTTTTGGTTTCTGCTGCTCTGCCGTTGCTCTATCTTCGCGGTTTGATGCGAAGATGGAGTCTGCTAGAGACAAAGCGCCCAAGCCACTTAGGAACAAAACAATAGTAATAACCTGTAACATTTTCCGACTATTCATATTTGACCTCCTTCACTCAAGACTTATGTATTTTCAGACTTCAATAACGGGGCAGTGCTGCTCTTAACTATCCGCTTTATATACTAACTCTCTGTAGTTTTCAGTGGTTGCAGCCACACAACGAGATTCAATAGTTGCTTACCCCGCTCACGGACCCTTCTTCTTCCCATGCCTTTCACGTTTTCAATGCCTCTACACCGAATATAAATTTGCGGGAGGAATATTTTATTCCGTACAGAAAGAACGAAAGGCCGAACTTATCTGGAAGCCTGCTATGAAAATAATCGGTTGTGGGTTGATGTGACAAGACACAACCCCACCTTCGAGCCACTGCAAACCATCTCACTGACTCGTCCAAACTTCTCCTTTTCTCAGTCCCTTTTCAAGCTTTACATCAAGCGACTTCTTCCTGCTTCTCGACCGTCACTCTCAGGCCCAGTGATTCGAGTTGGCGGATCAGTCGCCTGCTTCTTTGCTCCACCTGCTGCTTCTCGAAGTAATCGCCTCCCAGTTCTTTGTAGCTCTCTCTTCTCTTCATCACATAATAGACGATTACCAATATCGTATGCGCCACAGCTACCAGCGCCTTCTTCTTGCTCATTCGCCGCGCTAGTTTGTGATACTGCGCCGACAGATAACTATTCTTCGTATGCGAAGCGGCCCACGCTGCTTGTACCATTGCCACTCGCACATACTGGTTGCCCTTCGTCGTGTGTCCGCTCTTGCGTTTGCCCGTCGATTCCTGGTTGCCCGGACTCAGCCCCGCCCAACTCGACAAGTGCGAGGCCGAGGGGAATTGCTCCATCTTCACCCCGATTTCAGAGACTATCACTTGCGCCACCCGTTTGCCTATGCCCGGTATCGTCTGCAACAAGCCGACGGCTTCAGCCACAAAAGGGTCTCGGTTGTTTTTCACCTCTTCATCAATGCACGCTTCGACTCGCTTGATTGAGCTTTCCAACTCTTCCCATCGGTCGAGCAACTCTCGAAGTATCCAGCGTTGATTGCGGGTCAGTCGTCCTTCGAGAGCCAACTGCAACTGCGGCTTCTTCTTCTGCAAAGCCCGTCTTTGCAAACTCGCTCATCTTGACAACATCAGTCTCGCCTTCGGCTAAGGCTCGCAGCATCGCCCTTCCGCTTTGACCCAGGGCGTCGGAGGCAACTTGCGACAACTTGATGTTGCCGCTCTCGGCCAGCTTCTGAATGCGGTTGGCAATTGCTGCCTGCTCTTTGACAAGCTGTGAACGATAGCGCGTCAACTCTCGCAACTCTCGAATCTCCGGGGGTGGAATGAAAGAAGCCTTCAAGAGACCGACTCGCAAACAATCCGAAATCCACTCGGCATCACAGACATCAGTCTTACGACCGGGAACCATCTTGATGTGTCGAGTGTTGACCAGCATCACTTCCAACGAGCCTTCGAGGATGTTGAAGACCGGCTTCCAGTAAACCCCTGTGCTTTCCATCGCCACAATCTCGCAATGATTCGAGACCAGCCAATCGAGCAAGCGCAGCAAATCGGCGGTCATGGTAGAGAAAGTGCGAGTCTCTTTCTTGCCGCCTTTGTTCAAACAAGCGACGACAGTCTTGGCGTGAACATCAAGACCGCAACAAACTTTGTAAAGAATCTCCATGATGAGTGTCCTTTCCGTTTCAGCGTGAGAACCCGGAAAGTAAAAGAGTCTGCTATGCGTGTTGACTCAAGAGAGTGACAACAATTTGAGGTGCCTGAGCGGGTTCCCCAGTCAAGCTAACATGCGGGCTAGATAGCACCAAGGAAGTCCGACCCGCTTTACGCTGAAACGGTAAAGAGCATACCCCAACTCGACCCTATTTTCATCGTTCGGGGCGAACCGACGATTCATGACAGCTATCATGGGCAAAGGGACAGTTTCAACGAGAGCTACCAGAAATTCACCGAAGGTCTGTTCACAGTTAAAGTCAATGGGCAAGACGTGCCGGTTGCGCCCGGCCCGAATGGGACAGATGTCATTCTGGGCGTGCTTTATGACAAGGAAGCAACCCTCAAGGATGTAGAGCGCAATCTGGATATCTCTTCCTGGAATATGCCGACGATGTTCAGCGTGATGAGCTTTGCGCGAGGCATCATCGAATTCGGCGATCTCTTCCTGATCATGCTCGGCGGCTTTCTGCTGATTGCGGTGAGGCTGGCCGCGCCTGTGATGATTGCCGTTGCCATTGATCGAAACCTGGCTAATAGAATCTCATACCCTTTTCTCTGGGGCGTGGTTGTGCTCACTCTGGTCTGGCCAATCGTGAGTTACCTTATCAGGGGTCTCGCTTATCTCGGAGGCAACCTGGCGATGGCGGTGGGCGACCCCAATCCGCTCTATGTTTGGGATCCTGCGACGATGCAGGTGATCTCAAACCCACTGGCGCAGCCTATCTACACTATAGTCATTGCGGCGGCGATCATGCTTATCACAGGGCTTTGCGTATGGTTTTCACCTGTCATAGCCTTCAAAGTCTCGATGGGGCAGGTCTATGAATCGGTTTCTTCAACCGTATCAGGCTGGGTCTCGGCGATTGTAGGAACCGGAGTCGCTTTGGTCAGCGCGCAGGCGGCAGCAGCCTTGCATAATCAGGCCGAGAGGACACAGGCGGAGGGTGCGTACAGCGGCGAGGTGACGCGCGCCGGCGCAACGCTCGAATCAGGGAACCTGGGAGTCCGCGCCAGGCAGATCGCAGCCATCGCTTCGGCGCACGGCGGGCAGGTTGCGGCACTCGGACAGATCTATGGCGCGCGCACGCAGGCAATCCTGAGCGCGCAGGCCGGGCAGGTGTTCGGAGTCAGTTCGGTAGCCGCAACGACAACCCTGAGCCAAAGTGATATAGGTGTGCGTAACGCCCAAGCCATAGGCGATCTAGGAGTGCAACGCGACCAGCAGAGTTCTGTCATAGAGGCGAACCGTACGGCTGATACGCAAAACTGGGTCGGTGGTAAAGTCATCAAGGGAGCGGATTGGCTGGGAAGTGTAGTAGAAGGCGACGGTAAATCAACCGGCAGGACTATAGTCGGCGAAGGGATAAAGGTCGGCGGCGGCGCTTATGGTCTGGTTCAGCAGTACAGGTCAATTCAAAATCGTGCCGAAGGTCAGCAAACCGCCCTTAATGTAGCGACCGGAGGATTGATGGAGAATCAAAATCGTGCGGCGGAGGGGCAGATCGCTAACCAGGGTGTCTACCTCAGGCAAATGACGGAGGCGCACCAGAAATTTGCTCGGGGGCAGATTGATGCTGCCAGCGCAGGAGCATCACAGGCGGCAGGAGGCGTGAATCGTGGCACCGCAATAACAATTGGGGGCGTAAATCAAAGCGCAGCGCTTGAACAGAGGGCAAATAGGGTTGCGTTCGATGGTTCGATCAAGGCAGCCGGTCAAGTACGAGATGCCGCTGTGGAAGCCGCGCGCTTGCATGCAGTGGCAAGCGTCATTAGCTCCGTCGGGCATAACCTTGCGCGCGAGCTCGAACACAGTTTAGCATTACGGTATTGATCACACGATTAAGAGAGGACGAAATGCAGGAGGCATCGGTTATAAGCGGGCCGAGAGCAGTTGGAGGCGATCAGGTCGTGCCAGATCGTATCGAGCCTGTTATGACTGACCGTCCCGATATGCGATTAATCAAGCTCGGTTACTCAGTGCCCTTGCTTCTGGTCGCCATGGGTGTGCTGATCATTCTTTTGCCGATCAGTGATGCTGTGAAAATCGGTCTCGGGTATGTTCTCATCATGGCCCTGGGGGGCATGCTTACGTTCCTCCTCTCTTCCCACGCGAGACTGCGCAATGCGAGCTACACGGTCACAGCCGAGTATATCGAAGCCCAGACAGGCACCTTCGAGAAGACCTCTCGCCGTATCCCGCTCAGTTACATCCGCGATGTAACGCACCGCCAGCATTTCTTTCAGACTCTGTTCGGCGTTTCCGACATCAAGGTAACGGCGACGAACGGTGACTCGGTGGTGCTTGAAAATGTCAGCGACGGAAGACGCAAACAAGAGATCATCTGGAGGTTGGTAATAGCCAGATCGCCCGGCGCTTCACAGTCAAGAAACGCAAATCAATAATCGAAGAGACCGAAATGCTGGACTACCCGCACGTCAGGTCAAGTGACGTGTGCCCTCTATGCCGGAACTATACTGCGCGCGGGGCAAAATGAAAGTTTTTCCTGAGAGGGACGCATATTTGGAGTGCGCCGCCCTTTTTCTTTCTTCAAAGATTTCTTTCTTCTGGCGGCGCTTTGGAT
>JAKEHD010000031.1 GCA_022615215.1 Blastocatellia bacterium | reverse complement strand
TGCTTGCGGTTTTGGACACCTCCGGGCTAGTATGTTATCTTTTTTCTTCTGGCAGCGCTTTTCTTTGCACGCGAGAATCTCTCACCTTCATAAGGGAAGCCTCTCACGGCCCTGTGAGCTTTTCTCCCTTGCAGCGACGAGCAAGGCAATTCACATCGGATTGTGTTGGTGCTCTGCAAATTCACGTGTACTCTCGCAATCAGGAGACAACGATGTCAAAAGTTAAGGACGGAGATACTATAGCGATACACTATACAGGCACCCTCGATGACGGGACCATATTCGACAGTTCCGAAGGGGGCCAGCCGCTCAGTTTTACGGTAGGCTCAGGCGAGGTCATAGAAGGATTTGATGAAGGCGTGCGAGGGATGGAAGTCGACGAGACGCGCAAAATCACCATAGCTCCCGATCAGGCTTACGGAGAGTATTACGAAGAACTGGTCAAGGTCGTGCCCCGCTCGGCCTTTCCGCCCGACATGGTTCCCGCCGTCGGTATGGGGTTCGAGCTTCAGTTGCCCTCCGGGCAAACCATGCCCGTCCGCATAATCGAAGTCGAAGGCGAAGAAGTGACCATTGATGCCAATCACCTGCTGGCAGGCGAGACGCTCAACTTCGAGGTCCGACTCATGGGCATAGAGCCGGGCATGTCGCCCATAATAATTCCGTGAACGCTAATCAGCTATCAGCTATCAGCTTCCGAAGCGAAGGCTGATGGCTGAAGACTGACGGCTGATAGCTGATTCACTTTGCTCAGGAGGAGACAGTCCCTCGTGTCAGAGCCGATAAGAATAGGGATAGACACAGGGGGAACCTTCACCGATTTCGTAGTAGCGCGCGGGTCGCGCATCACCGCTTTCAAACTCCCTTCCACTCCGCACAACCCCGCTGAATCTATACTTCGCGGCGTGGCGCGCATCCTGGCCGATGCCGAAACAGCGCCTTCGGAGATAGTTCACGGCACTACTGTCGCCACAAACGCACTGCTCGAACGCAAGGGCGCTCGCGCGGCGCTCATCACTACGGAAGGCTTCGAAGACACGATAGAAATCGGTCGTCAGGCCCGTCCCGAACTCTATAATTTCATGGTCACTCGTCCTGCGCCGCTCATCCCTCGCCCTTTGCGTTTCGCCGCGCGAGAACGCATGGCTCCCGATGGCGCTATCCTCACCCCGCTTGATACGGAGAGCCTGCGAAAAGTGATCGAGCAGATCGCGCGTCACAAAGTGGAATCCGTCGCCGTGTGCCTGCTCTTCTCTTTCGCCAATCCCGCGCACGAACAACAGGTCGCAAGCGAGCTTGAACCGCTCGGCATTCCCGTATCGCTCTCTCACCTGATACTGCCCGAATACCGCGAGTACGAACGCACCTCGACCGTCGTAATCAATGCTTATCTAGCGCCGCTGATGTCGCGTTATCTGAGGTCGCTCGCCGACGAACTTCAATCGCTCGTCAGAAATCAAATCCCGAAAAGCAACAGGCGGTCTGTGAGCGTGCCTCTGCGCGTGATGCAATCGAACGGCGGATCCGTGTCTGCGGCTGTGGCTGCGGCCGAGCCTGTGCGCGCCATACTTTCAGGCCCGGCAGGGGGCGTGGTCGGCGCGCAGAGAGTATGCGCGAGCGCAGGCGCCCGCGACATCATAACTTTCGACATGGGAGGCACCTCGACCGATGTCGCGCTCTGTCGGGGCGAAGCGCGCACCACGAATGAGGCTCTGGTGGCCGATTTGCCGGTGGCCGTCCCCGTAATAGACATTCACACGGTAGGGGCGGGCGGCGGCTCGATTGCCCGCGTGGACGATGCAGGCGCTCTGAGAGTCGGTCCCGAATCGGCAGGCGCGGACCCCGGCCCGGCCTGCTACGGCCGCGGAGAAGAGGTCACGGTCACGGACGCAAATCTCTTGCTAGGTCGTTTCGGCGGCGCGGCGCTGCTTGGCGGCGAGATGCAACTCGATACGGAACGCGCCAGACGCTTTTTATCGAAGCTTGCCTTTGATATGTCGCGCTTCAGTCAGAAGACGGTCACTGCCGAACTTGCCGCGCTCGGAGTCATACGGGTCGCAAACGCCAACATGGAGCGCGCGCTCAGGGTCGTTTCGGTCGAGAGAGGGCAAGACCCGCGACTCTTCGCCCTCGTCAGTTTCGGCGGCGCGGGCGGCCTGCACGTGTGCGAGCTTGCTGCATCGCTCAGGATTCCGCGCGTGATCGTACCGCGCTCTCCGGGCACTCTGTCTGCGCTGGGCGTGCTGCTCGGCGATGTTGTGAAGGACTATTCGCGCACGGTGATGATGAAGACTGTAGATCGCAATCTGCCCGCGATAGAGCGCACTTGGCGCGCGCTCGAACGCCAGGCCAGGCGCGACCTCACAGATGAAGGGTTTCGCGGCAATCGGGTGAAGATGACTCGCTTCGTAGCCATGCGATATATCGGCCAGTCCTTCGAAATCGAAGTGGCCTGGGGCAGCCGCTTCGAGCGAGCATTTCACTCCGCGCACCGCGAGCGGTACGGTTATGCCGATTCCTCGCGTCCGAGCGAAATAGTCTCCCTGCGAGTGCGCGCCGCAGGCATCACTGATAAACCACGAATCAGGCGCTCGCGCTCAATCAATCAACGCGAGATCAAGCCCGCTTACACGGCGAAGGTTTATCTGACCGAGCGCGCCGCCGAAACACCCGTCTACCTGCGAGACGACCTCCGCGCGGGCGATAAATTCAAAGGCGCGGCCATCATCGCCGAATACAGTTCGACGACGCTCATACCGGCCGGACTGAACGTAGAGGTCGACAGTTGGCTGAACCTGATAATCACTTGAATCAGCTATCAGCTATCAGCCATCAGCTATCAGCTAGAAGACTGACGGCTGACGGCTGACGGCTGAAGACTGACGGCTGATTTTGACAGGCCGTCCCTGCTGACATATCATCGCCAATATGAAAGTTTTAACTGCCGCAGAGATGGGCGAGGTGGACCGTTTGACCACCGAAGCGTACCTTGTGCCCGGCATACTGCTCATGGAGCAGGCCGCCGCGCGCACTGTGGAAGCGGCTGAGAAGAGGTTCGGTTCCCTATCGGGCAAAAGCGCGCTCGTCGTCTGCGGCAAGGGAAACAATGGCGGCGACGGCGCGGCCATCGCACGCCAGCTTTACCTTCGGGGCGCTTCGGTGGATGTGTTGCTCCTCGGGCGCATCGCCGATTCGAAAGGAGATGCGAGAATCAATTTCGAGATCGCGCGCCAGATCGCCGCAAGCGCAGGACGGGAATTCCGAATAGTCGAGATCGATAGCTTCGAGCAGTTCCGCGAGCATGCCGCATCGCGCCCGCACGACATATTTTTTGACGCGATATTCGGAACGGGACTCGCCCGACCTGCCGAAGGCATCTTCGAGCAGGCCATCGAGTTCCTCAACGATTGCAGTCGCACCTCGCCCGTCGTTTCGGTCGATATACCTTCAGGCATAGCTTCGGACTCCGCTGAGTTGATAGGCCCAGCCGTCCGCGCGCACCTGACCGTCACTTTCACAGCGCCCAAAGTCGCAAACGTCTTGCCCCCGGCCGCAGATCACAGCGGCGAGCTTGTGGTCGGACGCATTGGCTCGCCCGACGAGTTGATAAATTCATCAGGCTCGCGCCTCAACCTCGTAGAGCAGGATTATGTAAAACGCTGGTTGGACGCCTCGCGGCGCAGCCCGCACGCAAACAAAGGCGACGCGGGCAAGGTGCTCGTGGTGGCAGGCTCGCGCGGCAAGACCGGCGCTGCGTGCCTAGTGGGCGAAGGGGCTATACGAGCGGGCGCGGGCCTCGTCACCATAGCGACGCCTGAAAGCTCTCAGCCTGTCGTGGCTTCCAGTTCGCTCGCGGAGTGCATGACCGAGCCTCTCGAAGAGACCGCGAGCGGCTCGGTCGCGCGCGAAGCTCTCGACCGTTTGATCGAGCTTGCCTACGAACGCGATGTTCTGGCCATAGGTCCGGGACTTGGATCATCCGAAGAGTCGACGCAAACGCTCGTGCATGGAGCGGCCATAAATCGGCAACGACCTATGGTCATAGACGCTGACGGGTTGAACTCGCTTGCTCCGTGGGCCGATAACCTTCGAGGTAGCGCGGACCTGCCCCTTATACTCACGCCTCATCCCGGTGAGATGGCCCGACTCACAGGCAAGCCTATACACTTCATCTTGCAGAACCGTGTAGAAGTCGCGCGCGCGTTTGCGACGACTCACAGCGCGATAGTGGTCCTCAAAGGCAGTCGCACGCTCATCGCCGCGCCCGATGGAGAGGTCTATATCAATCCGACAGGAAACGCGGGGATGGCTACGGGCGGGACGGGCGATGTGCTCACAGGCATCATAGCGGGATTGCTCGCTCAAAAAACCGATGACCCGCTTGCGGCCACCATCGCTGCGGTCTATCTGCATGGGCTTGCAGGCGACATTGCGGCGTCGCGCGCAGGTATCAGAGCTATGATAGCCTCGGACATCTCGGCACACCTCGGAGAAGCATTCGCGCGAGTCGGCGGCAGCGAGGAGATGCTTTGATGGAAGAATCATCAACCCTTGAGGATGCCGACGCCGTGGAAGAGTTTGTGACGCGCTCGGCCGAAGAGACATTCGAGGCGGGCCGCCGCATCGGGGAACGAATCGATAAAAGAGAGATACTCCTGTTGAGCGGAGACCTCGGCGCGGGGAAGACCGTTTTCGCAAAAGGCGTGGCGTCGGGTCTCGGTGTAGATCCGACGGATGTTACCAGCCCGTCATTTACGCTCATCAATATTCACGAGGGGCGTCTCGTTCTTTACCACGTAGACCTTTACCGCCTTGACCGGGACGGCTGCCGAGGATTAGGGCTTGAAGAAATATTCGAAGACGACTCGGCCGTCACAATAATCGAGTGGGCCGAGCGATTAGGTTATGTCCCTCCCGGAGCGACCTTAGTTGAGATCGACTACGTTTCCGACTGCGAACGCAGAATCACCATTCAGAGAGGTAAAAGTTCAGAGTCCACGCTTTAGCGTGCTGCGGCTGCACTTATGGCTGTCCTCTGAGCTATATCGACTGACACCCGCTACAAGGGCCGGGTGAATTCGAAAGGCTCGGAGACCGTCCCATCAGGATTATGGACTACCAGTATCACGGTTTGTCCGGGACTGATGTTATTGCCCGCTTTCTTGACCTTCAATTTGGTCGCTGAACCAGAACCGTTTTTGGTCTTCTGAGGCACATCGTCCATATAGACTTTTGAGCCATTCACGAAATTATCGCCGAAGACGAAAAGCTTGTTGCCTTTCACCTGACCGCCCGTGATTATGGGGATCGTAGCGCCGCTGCCATTGATGGTGAACTTTCCGCTCAACACCTCGACGGCCGAACCTGCCTGTGTTGCTGCGAGCACTCGTATTCGAGCGTTTGTGCTGAATTTGTCCGGCACAGTCCAGTCGAATTCGGTCACATCAGGGTCCGTTGTGGAGAAGATCAGGTTCGTGATCGGGAATGTCGCGCCGTCGTCGGTCGAATAGCGCAGTTCGTAGCTATCTACGTTGGATATATTCGTGGCGCTCCAATCGATCAGGAAATGCGTGTCAGGCTCAAGCACCTGCCCTTCGGGGTCTGTAAGCAGTTCGACCGTCACGACCGTGGTGGGCGATTCAGCCAGGGTAGAGGTGGTGTATATGTGATCGTTCTGATTCGTGCCGTCGCCATTGGCAGCATTCCCGGAGATGTAAAACCTGACAACCCCTTCGTCATCGACCGGAGCCTTCCATCGAAATTGCCAGGTGCGGCTGCTCTGCCCGGTTGGAAAAGTTCCTGACTCACTGTGTTGTATGTACTGACGGTTTCCAAATCCGGTCAGGGGATTCACTTGCGTGCTGTTATTGATCGGCTCCAGCGTCCCGATTCTGTTTCCATCGAGATCTATGGCCGTGAGTTGAAACCCGAAGCGTTGCCGCCCCGCTTGTTGCACGGTCACAACCAGTGTGTATTGCTCACCGGGTTCGTACACGGCCGGAACGTTGTCTATTGTAACGCTGCCCGACCCTACGTTGGCTTCGTGAAAGGTGTCGTGACAGGACACGCAATTGCCCAGGTCTCCCGGAGCGTTCGTGTAACGCGGTTCAGGCCCCGTGACACTCGCATAAGCAACTATCGTGACGATTGAAACCAGTATGACGGCTTGAAGCTTCTGCTTGAACGTAAATTTAAACATGTCCCTCTGACCTGCTTTCGTTTTTTCAACGGGGACGAGGCATACGTCAGTGATCAGTTTTTCTTTGTTCGAAGTTCGCACTCAGCCATTCTTTGCGAAGGTGAATCCATATTCACCAACATAGTGATTATTAACAATCACTGGCCACTGACCACTGGTCACTGGTCAAGGCATATCATCCGAGAAAGCCTACGTTCGGATACTGAGCGCCCAGAACCTCATTCGAATCTACATCAAGCCACCCGTCAAGTATAGTCGCATAGACCTCGCGGAAGTCAACATTGAATACCATATTACCCGCGTTGTCCAGATCCAGGGCCGCAAGCGAAGGCTGCTCGCCGTAGAGACCGCCCTTTACCGGGTCGCCTATTACCATAAGGGCTTCGGCAGTGCCGTGATCGGTCCCGAACGAATTGTTCTCGTTAGGCCGCCGGCCGAACTCCGACCATTGAAACATCAATAGATTCTCCGCAAGCCCATGCCCGGCCATGTCTTCGTAGAATGCGTTTACCGCCTGAGAAAATTCTCCGAGCAGCGCGGCAAGCTGGCCTACGGATTTGTCCTGCGGATTCGCATCATTTCCAATCTCGTTCGAGTGATGATCGAAGCCGCCCATCTCGACATAGAACAGGTTGGCTTCAGGGATGGTGGTTGCGACCTGCGCGATCATCTGCAACCCGGCGGCGAGTCGATTTTGAGCGGGGTAATCGACCGAAGGCGTGTAAGACCCCACAGATTCCTGAATCTGCTCGGCACCTTTGAGCGCATCAAGCCCCGTGCTCGTTATGCCGGATATGAAGCTGCCTTCGGGAAAACTCCGGCCGTAGTTCGTATTGAAAGTATTGAGCTGGTTGTTGCGGTCGCCGCTATGTCGGTTGTCGGTCTGGTAAGTATAGTTCTGAAAGTTGGATATGCTCGGGGTCACGAAATCATCTGCAAACAGGCTCTTGGGAAGCGTGCTGCCTATGGATACGGCCGGGAGTCCCGGCTGGCCCACGAGCGCCAGGTCCGCGTATTTGCCGAGCCAGCCTTCACCCTCAAGTCCCGTAAGGTCCGCAGTGTGCCAGATGTCTTTCGAGAGGAAGTGCGAAAGGTTCGGGTCCGGGTATCCCACTCCGAGCACGAGGGCGAGTTTGCCCGCGTCGTAAAAATTCTTCATGGCAGACATCGAAGGGTGCAACCCGAACTCGTTGGAAATGACGGTCGAGTTGCCCTGAGAGTCTTTAAGCTCCGATTCCTGGAAGGAGAGCGTGGGCCGCAGACTGTAGTAGCGCGCGTCTGTGTAAGGCACGACCAGGTTCAGGCCGTCTATGCCGCCGCTCGTTTGAATGACCACGAGGATTTTGCGTTCGCCTGCGGATTGAGCGCGCGCCTCTGTGAGCAACAATCTCGGCATAACGACTCCTACCGTTACCATTCCCGCGCCGAGTTTGATGAACTGTCTTCTGGTAGTTGGCATGACTCTCCTCCTAGTTTAATTGGAACTCAGGCAAGCTCATGATCTGATGAACGAGGCCGCGCACCTTCTTGTCTATCGTGGCGTCGTCGTTTACGAAATTCACTTCGTTGCCTTGATCGTCGGTTTCGAGATAGGCCTTGAGCGCCTGAATAGTAGCGCCGCCCGGCTTGAGCGGGCCTAACACGCTCAGGAATTTCTTGACCGTCTTCTTGGACTTCTTCTTCGTGTACGCAGCAAGCTGCTCGTTGGTCACAAGGATGCCGGGGTTATCGGGCCTGTTGCCGCGATTGGTTGTCAACCGATTGCCGTAGTTGAACCGCTCAAGCATGGCAGAGGTGTTGATCCAGGCAAGTTGCAGATCCCATCCGTTCACGTCAGGCGGATTGAATATATCCTGCCCCATGTCCCGCGCCTCGGCGTAAAGTATATTAGACCCGGCACCTCTCTCGAATGAGCCGGGATTGTACTCTCCGCCGAGCATGCGAATCGCGCCGACCACGACCTCTGCGGGTTGCTTGACCAGCCCGAACAGCGCGCGGTCGCTATAGAACTCGTCCGAGGTGAAGATGGCGCGCATCAGTGCCTTGATCGAGTGGTCGCTGTTCATATAAACATCGGCGAATTTCTCTATCTTGTTTTTATCGGCGGTGCTCGATGAGAGAGGATAGACGAAGAAGTCGAAGATTTCTTTCACAAGGTAGCGAGCCGTCGAGCGCCGCGCGGAGACTATCGTGATTACATCTTCGCCGCTGAAGTTTGCCGTCTGGCCGTATATGGTCTTGGCCGTGTTGTCGTGCTCGTTCTCGTTTATGAAGAATTCGAAATCGAAGAGATCCTGGCGACGGCGGTTATTGCGAAACTTCCACCCGGTGAAGGCGCGGGCGATCTCTTTGACATCATCTTCGGTGTAATTGGGCTGGTCGGTCACAACGTCGGTTATGCCCATGGTGAAGAGTTCCTGAAGCTCGCGCCCCCAGTTTTCATTCGGCTTGCCCAGCACGTTGGTTATATTGTCGAGCCATATCAACATGGCCGCGTCCTGGGCGACCGTAAGCAGCAGGTCATCGAAGCGGTCTA
>JAKEHD010000261.1 GCA_022615215.1 Blastocatellia bacterium | reverse complement strand
CCGCCAGAAGAAAGAAATCTTTGAAGAAAGAAAAAGGGCGGCGCACTCCAAATATGCGTTCCTCTCCGGAAAAACTTTCATTTTGCCCCGCGCGCAGTATATCAGCCGTGATGCGTGATAAATCCGCAATCCGGATGAAGCCTCCCTATTTCAACGCAGAAAAATTTTTCGCCCCGTGTATTTTTTTCCCCGGACCCGGACTCTTATTAAACGAAACCCGAAATCGGGTCGAGAGATTATATTAAGGAGATTCATCAAGGGTAATTCGTAGGGCTGGCGACCTGGCTGACGCGAGCAATAATATCGTTACCGGGCGCAAACGAGATTCAGGCGCGGGATTCGAATTAACCGGAGTGATTCTATGATGCGGGCGCGACGCCCGTATAGTGTTCGCAATAATAACTGACGGACGGGAGCGTTCGATAAACGCTCCCACCAAATGGAGGAATCATGAAAAAGATAGGCGTGATGTTTGCAATGATACTGCTGCTGGCGGGCGTTTCGGTCAGCGCTCAGGACTTCGCTTCCGACCAAGTCTTTGATCGCGAGTACGATATAAACGTGCAGGACGAAGCGACGGGCAATTATCTGGTCTTCAACTCACAATCCGGGTACTACAAGTTCGTCCGGTGCAGTGATGGCGCGGTGATGAGCGGTCGCGGACAGGTGACGAGGAAGGGCTGCACGGTAGATCTCGTCGACATCGGCCCGTTGATCGCAGGCAATCGCGGTGACATACCGCTCTACAAAGTGCTGGTCTCTGCCGACGAATGCACAAAGCAGGCGAAAGGCGCTGTCGAAATAAATGATTGGATGAAGGGCAAGCCTCCCATCCCCCCGATGAAGGAGACCCTGTCTGATTCCGACATCAGCAACAACACCACCGGCTGTTCCAACTCTTCTCGTGACTTTTAGCGGGTGGCTGTTCTAATCCATAGATAAGTGAGAAAAGGCCGGAGGCGAAACTGCTTGCCTCCGGCTTTTTGCTTTTTGTTTCTGCACATACGCAGAACCGATTTGAACCCTGTAATGCCCCGCTGTAGAATCCATGCCATGCGCGAACCTTCTTACATAGAATTGTTCGAGTCGGGCGAACTCGCCGCGCGCGCCGAGCAGTTGATGGATATGCTCGCAAGCTGCCGTATATGCCCGCGCGATTGCGATGTCAATCGCCTGGCGAACGATTCGGCCGCATGCTATTCGGGACTGCTGCCCATAGTCTCGACCTACACGCCGCATTTCGGAGAAGAGCCTGCGCTCACGGGCACGCGCGGAGCGGGCAATGTCTTTTTGGGACTCTGCAACCTCCGATGCGTCTATTGCCAGAACTATCAGATAAGCCAGACCTTCAAACAACAGCGCGAAAACGAAGTCTCGTTCGAGCGGCTCGCCGAAATTTTTCTCGAACTGCAAGAGAGAGGCTGCCACAACATCAACTGGGTTTCGCCCACGCACTTCGCCCCGCAATTGGTCAAAGCCTTGTTGATAGCCGCAGGGCGCGGGCTGCGCCTCCCCATAGTCTATAACACGAACTCTTATGACTCGGTCGAGGTCTTGAAGCTGCTCGACCGTGTGGTCGACGTTTATCTGCCCGACCTCAAATACAGCGATTCGGAAGCGGGGCGCGAGTATTCGAAGGTGACCGACTACGTCCGCCACTCGCGCGCGAGCCTCAAAGAGATGTACCGCCAGACGGGCGATGCGCTCCATTACGGCGAGGACGGGTTGCTTGAGCGCGGATTGATAGTGCGATTGCTCGTGCTGCCCAATGACATAGCGGGCATAAAGGATTCGCTCCGATGGATACGCGACGAGCTATCGCCGCGAGTGGCTGTAAGTTTGATGGCCCAGTACTTTCCTACCAACAAGGTCGGCGCAGAGCGTTATCCGCTCATATCGCGAAAGATTCGATGGAGCGAATGGGCCGAAGCTATAGAGCACATGGAATCGCTCGGCATGGAGGAAGGGTGGATGCAGGACTTCGACTCGGCCTCGGAATACTATCGGCCGGACTTCGGCGACGCACGGATGCCTTTCAAAGACATACTCGACTTCCAGAGCGCGGCGGTTGATGAATAAACACCGGCCTGCCATCTGCGTCACTTATGTCGGGTCATCTTTTAGCCCGCTGCGGGACCGTCCCTCCGGCTGCCTGAGGGCTATACCAGATGTATCTCGCTCCCATCCAATAGAGGAATCCCGACTCTCCCGCAAGCGTCTCTTCGATCACATCTCCATATAGCCTGGGGAGTTTCATTCCGCCTTTTCGCTTCTTTAGCATCTCTTCTATCGACAGCCGCTTCATATTTTTGCCGGCCGCATTCCTGAGCAGATAGGTCTGTTGCGCCTCCGGGTTCCGCCAGCCCGCCGGGCCATGTCCGTGAATCACCGCCAGCAACAGATCGCCTTTCTCCACAATGACAGGTTCAGCCTTTGGCAGTGGCTTTACTTCCTTCGTTGCGGGCGGAGCCGCCTTTCGAGCGTCCACACGTATCCAGTTGGCAAATTCGCTGTTGACCTCAGACAGCATGCTTTCGACCGGCTTCACCGTCACAATCAAATCTTGCGAGCCGTCGCCGTTGAAGTCGCCGACGAGGGGTTTGCGATCCGGGTTCGCGTCTACTACAACCGCGTCTTTATAAATGCGCGCGACCGCCTCACGAATTTCTTCAAGCTTGGGCGGTGAGAGATTCTGCATCGCCGTCGGTTCCAACTCATCAGGGTCTGCCTGCGCCGATTGCAGCGATTGCGGCGGCAATTGTTCGGTTTCCGGTTGAGAGGGCTTTGCGCAGCCGCATAAAAAGAAGGCGGCGGCAACCGACAGGGAAATAAGCAAACAGGTTGTTTTTCTGCACGACATTTCTGTCACCCTTGTTTGAACGAACGCTCTCGACAGAGCAACTCAATCAGAGCGCCTATCAGGAGAGCGTCAGGCGATTGCTCGACGCTCTCCTTCCAAAACTTGATAGTTGCGCAGCTACAGCGTCAAGAGGAACGTAATGATCCGCCCTTTGTTAGTATCGCTCAGCGCGCGGAAATTGTTGATGACGCCTGTCGCCTCTCCTGCGTGGCGCAGAATTGCGTCGGTAAAGGTCAGCGACTCGCCATCGTGCATGAAACGATTGCGTGTGCGAATTCCCCACAGCGGGTCGGTTCGCATCTCGTTTCTTGTCACCTGGCCTCCGTTCTGGACTATGCCGTCGCCGGTTCCGACGTTGTGGAGCAGGAAATCTCCATAAGGACGGATGATCTTGTTGCCGAGCGCCGGATGCACGGTCAAAGCTCCCCCATTGATCGTGGTGCCGGGAGGGGCGGTCGCAATGGCAGGAGTATGGCAGATGGCGCAGCCTATGGCGTTAAATAAGGCTTCGCCTATTTGAGCATTGGCAGTCGCCGCAAGAGCCGTGTTGCGCGGCGGGGCCTTGGTCGCCCTCATGAAGGCTGCGAAACCCTCCACATCCTCGCCATCGTCCTCGGGGTCAGGCACCTGGTCGAAGCCGGACCCGAACCCTACGAAGGTTCCGTTCGAGGTATTTTCAGTCGGTTGCAGAGGGCTGGTTATGCCCATCTCGTTGAGGTATGCATCGGCCGCGAAAGACTCAAGACTCGCATGCTGGGCCTTCCAACCGAAGCGGCCTACGCGGAGATTGCCGCCTGCTTCAAGAACAGGCACATTGATGACGCGACCCGTAATGCGCCCTCCGCTCTGAAAAGGTTGAGCGGCGGCTATTGCAACCAGCGTGCTGTTGGCAATCGCCTCGACGAAACCATCGCCAAGCAGGCTGAGTGACGTGCGGAAAGTACGGACTTCGTTGCCGCTGAAAATATGCTCCTGAATGTCAGGATCGATGGCGCGAGAGTGAATCAGAGAGTCGCCAGGATGATCCTCGAAGCTCGACCCATTGAAATGGCCGGCCCTCAATTCAGTGATGTGGCTGCCTGCGCCGACGACCGGGTGAATGTGACAGGCAGCGCAGGAAGCTTCGTTGAAGACAGGACCGACTCCATCTTCTACGGTCTCGACTTCAGCGAATATTTCCATGGCTTCCTCGAACTCGGTTTGATTGAGGAAGCCATTGGTCAAGTTGTCGAAGCCTGTAGGGGCTTCTGACAAATGGTTGCCTTCGACGGAGTTCGTAAAAACAGCCGGAAATACGAGTGCCGCCGCAAAGCACATGAGAGTGATCACCTTCAGGATTTTCATGTCAGGTTCTCCTTGATTTTGACGTTCCTAAGCCTGGTTCAAGCAAGACACATATCCATCACTTGCCTGATACTAAGCCGCAAATGTTCTACTGGAAGTAGCGAGGTACTTCCGTTTCAGTTATTTATTTCCCCAGGCAGTTGATTCAGACGTTGGAAGGACTTGTGGTTTTTTAACTCGGACGAGACCAAAGGGCTTTACGGGGCAATGAAAGGTTTCGAGTTCGTCGGACCAAAAAGCGTGTCCTTTGAACTACAGAGATTCGACGGAGTTCGCCCCTTCGATCTGGCCGCTATCACAAAGTCCGGTTTGATCGACATAGATCGGACGATCTGACGGATCATTTTCAAAGTCAGGGCAAAAGTTATAGATGAGGATGGTCCCCGCATCAGCTTTCTGCGATTCCCCGATTCACATGATAGAACCCGGAACTGGCGGCGATGATATACGGATTCACGCAAAATGTCAACAGGCAAAAGGACATTTCACAGGATACTTAAACGACTCACGTATAAGCGTATAAGGCGGTAAGAGATCATCCTGATTCACATCAGCCTTGAAGCTCGCCCTCGCAGCTTGCAAGGTATCGGCTCGCCTCTAGGAAAGCCTCCGGTTCGCCCCCGAAGCGATCGATCCATTTGACGCCTGCGCGAGCGCGCCACCAGGAAAGCTGGCGCTTGGCATAGTGGCGCGTGTCGAGTTTCATCTGATCGAGCGCGTCTTCGCGCGTGCGCAAGCCTTGAAGGTATTCGACCACGCGGCGATAACCATGCGCCTGGAAAGCCTTCGCCGCAGGCGGAATGCCCGACGCGATCAGAGACTGCACCTCTTCGACAAGCCCGCTTGCAAACATCTCTTCGGCGCGTTTGTTTATCCGGTCGTAGAGAAGATCGCGCGGCGGATTGAGGGCTATAACTCTTATTCGCGCGGCGAACCGAGGCGGCGCGGGCCTGGCAGGTTGCGCCTCCGAGATCGGCCGCCCTGTCTGAAAATAGAACTCAAGGGCACGCATTGTGCGCGACCAGTCGCGGGGACTGAGCGTTGCGGATGCCTGCGGGTCCAGGCGACTCAACATGCGGTGCAGGTGTTCAGGGCCGTGCCTGTTGCGCAGACGGGCGAGTCGCTCGCGCAATTTCAGGTCGGTCCGAGGGCCTTCAAACAGCGGCTCGACGAGGGCGCGCAGATAAAAACCCGAGCCGCCTACGAGTATCGCCTGATGATCGCGCGACTCGATGTCGCGTATGGCTCGACTTGCGAGGCGCGCGTACTCGCCGGCCGTGAAATTCTCCGTAGGCTCGACCATATCTATCAGGTGATGAGGCACGCCCCGGCGTTCGTCAGGCGGGACTTTGGCCGTAGCCACGTAGAGGCGGCGATAGACCTGTACCGAATCGAGATTGATGATTTCGCCATCTGCGGCGAGGGCCAGCCTTATGCCGAGTTCGCTCTTGCCCGAAGCGGTAGGCCCTACGATGGCCGGTATCAACCGCGTTTTGTTTTTCTCGCGCTTCACCCGGCGATCTTAACAACCGTAAAACCGCGAGGTCAATTTGCGCAGGGGCGTTTGGAAGGATGAGGGATGAAGGATGAAGGATGAATCCTGTACTTCGCTCTGTAGAAGGCCATAAAGATTCCTTTTCTTCTGCGCCTTCCACTTTTCATCCTTCATCCTTTACGGAATCTCCTCAGACATATCTCTGGAAAGCTGATAGCTGATAGCTGACGGCTGATAGCTGAAACAATCACATCCCGCTCCTCGCCTCGCTGCCGAAGCCCGGAGAGGCGTCGCTGTCGAGCTTGCTCGGAGAGAGGTCGAGCGATTCGATGACCTCTTCGATGATGTCGCGCGTTATGACCTTGCAGCCCTCCCCGTAGCCATACAGCAGCGCGTTATCGCAGATATTGTTTACCATGCGCGGTATCCCCTGCGAGGCGTGCCATATCACGCTCACAGCGGTGCTGTCGAAGAGGGTTGCATTGACAGCGCCTGCGGCCTTCAGGCGGAAGTGTATGTAGTTGTTGATCTCGAATATGCTGAGAGGTTTGATCCTGCACCGCAGAGATATGCGCTGCTTGAGCTGGCGCAGGTCGGGCCGGTTGAGCGTATCCTGCAACTCCGGCTGGCCGCACAATATGACCTGAAAGAGCTTTTCGCTGTTGGTCTCGAAGTTCAATAGCAAGCGCGTCTCTTCGAGCAAGGGCGTGGGCAGACCGTGCGCTTCATCCAATATCAAAACGGTTCGCAATCCCTTAGAATGGCGAAACGAGAGATAGCGGCCGAGCGTCGAGAGTATCTCAGGCTTCGAAGTCCCTCGCTTCAATCCGAGTCCCATTTCGTCGGCCAGGTATTCGAAGAATTCGGCCGCCGTGAGGAACGGATTGAATATGTAAACCGCCTGCACTTCGCGGCCGAAATGTCGGATAGCCGATCTCAGGGCGGTCGTCTTCCCGGTTCCGGCTTCTCCGGTCAATACTACCAGTCCTTTGTTGTGCTCGACGCCGTACTTGAGCGTCGCCAACACTTCGAGATAACTGGCGGTCTGAAATATTCGCCCCAAATCCGGCGTCAGTTCGAAGGGCATATCCTTCAGCCCATAAAAATCCTTATACATCCAATGGCTCTCCTTGCTCGCTTTCCTAAGAATCTACCCGTCCCGGTTCGTTCTCTCAAGTCTGAATTCCGCTGTACATCTTTGCTATTGATTATCGATCCTCTGTCACCAGCATATTCCCACATACTGTTTCCTGTTGTCTTCAACGTCGAAGAGCCTCACAAGGTCGAGGACCACACGGCCGTTGTTCATCTTTTCGGCCATCACGCGGAACTCGTCTTCCTTCTTTCCGATGATGATGATTTCCGAACTCTCTATGACCTCTTCGAGCGACGGATTCATGAGCGACGAGATATGCGGGATTTCGCGCTCTATGTACTCTTTGTTCGCGCCGAACAATCGCGCAAGCTCTACATCGCGATCATAAATCGAAAGCTTCAGCCCCTTGCCTATGAGAGTTTCAATCAACGTCACCATAGGGCTTTCGCGCAGGTCGTCCGTGCCGGATTTGAAACTGAGTCCGAGGACGCCGACCCGCTTGCGTCCCGTCTGAAGCACCGCGTCTACGGCGCGCTCTACCTGCTGCCTGTTGCTCGGCATTATAGAGTTGAGCAGAGGGACTGACTGGTCAAGTTCCCTCGCCTTATAGGTGATCGCGCGCAAGTCTTTCGGCAGGCATGACCCTCCGAATGCAAAGCCCGGCTTGAGATAATAAGGCGACAGGTTCAGCTTTCGGTCCTCGCAGAATATCTCCATCACGCGATGGCTATCGACCCCTAGAGCTTTGCATATATTTCCTATCTCGTTTGCGAAAGTGACTTTGAGCGCGTGAAAAGCGTTGCATGCGTACTTTACCATCTCGGCTTCTTTGATACGTGTAGTAATCACGGGCGCTTCGATTCCGGCATAGAGTCTTTGCAAAGGACCGGCCGTTTCTTCGTCGTCAGCGCCGATGAGTGTAAAGGGCGGATTGCTGAAATCGTAAAGCGAAGTCCCCTCGCGTAGGAACTCAGGGTTTACGGCCACTCCGAAATCTCGCCCCGCGCGCTTGCCCGAATATACCTCAAGCGTGGGGATGACGGTCTGCTCCACAGTGCCCGGCAGCATGGTGCTGCGGATTGCGACTATGTGATAGCGCGACTTCGACAAAGAGTTCTTTCTTGCGAGGGCTTCGCCTATCTGCTGACACGCGCGCTTGATATATGTAAGGTCGAGGCTCCCATTGTGATTGCTCGGCGTGCCTATGCAGACGAGCGAGAGGTCCGCGCCGAGGACGGCTTCCTCGGCCGAGGTTGTGGCGCGAAGCCGCCCTTGCGCCACTGCTTCGGCGATCAACTCTTCGATGCCCGGCTCGACTATAGGGCTTCGGCCGTCGTTTATTATTTCGACCTTCAAGGGGTTTACGTCGACGCCTATGACCTCGTGACCGTCTCTTGCGAAACAGGCCGCCGATACGCATCCCACATATCCAAGACCGAACACGCTCAGTTTCATATCTGAACTTCTCCTCACACTCTCGCTCAAACCCTTACCGCAGCGGGGGCAAAATCGCGGGTCGCTTCGGCTCGTCCTGCGACGCGAGCAATCACATCTTCGAATCGGTCTGCAATCACGGGCCAATCAAAGCGCGCAGCCTGGCGCGCGGCCGCGCCCTCGATTCGCCGCCTGAGTTGCTCATCTCTCAGAAGCGCGATGACCGAGCGGGCGAATTCATCGGCCGCATCCGCTATCAGTATGTCGCTCGCATGATTCACGTCAAGCCCTTCGGCCCCGACGGAAGTCGAGACCACCGCCTTGCCCATAGCCATCGCCTCGTAAATCTTGAGCCGCGTCCCGCCGCCTATTCTGAGAGGCACCACGACGACGGCCGCCTCTCTCAGATGTTCGACCACCGAAGGAACGGTCCCCGTCACTTCGATGTCTTCGCCCGCAAGCCTTTCAACTCGCGGATGGGGATTGCGCCCGACGATTCGCAACCGCGCGCCGGGCACACTCTTTCGTACAGCAGGCCATACTTCGCGGCAGAAGTAATCGCACCCGTCGATATTGGCTTCCCAGTCCATCGAGCCTGTGAAGACAACGAGCGGCGCAGTAGCGCTCGGTCCCGGCCGATATTGCCGCAGATCGACTCCCGTCGGGACGACGCTTATGCGCACGGGATCAGTCATCGCGCTCATCAGTTTGCGGTCGTGCTCGGAGACGGCTATAACGTGATGAAACCTGTCGACCGCCGCGCGCTCGTAACCGGTCATCTTCGCGGCTTCCAATTTGAAGGCCATTCGCTTGAGCAGGTTGGGTTCGTGATGGCTCTGGCGCTGCCATAGTATCGATTCGACGTTATGTTGAAAGAGGACTGTTGGCACCTCAAGCGCAGACGGGAAATTGAGCGAGGCCGAAAGAAAATCGCAAACCGCCACATCGAAGCGCCGCTCGGCGAGCCATCCTTTCAGGATGCATTTCACTTTCGAAGAGGTGAATTTGGTCACCGCATAAGGCGCGCGCGATGGAATATGTAGGGCATAATCAAGAGCTTGACGCAACATATTGGAGTCGGGCGCGGCGGTGCAGACGGTCACGGCTCCAGGAAATTGGCGAGCGATTTCGCTCTCATAAGCCTCATCGCGCCGCCCTCCATAATAGGAAAGCAGCGTGAGTTCATGTCGTTCGGCAAGTTGCCGCAGGATATTTATCGAACGGATTTTGCCTCCCGTATCTACGGGGAGCAACTTGCCGCCTTTGACCCATAAAACTTTCATACGCCTTTCGGATCTCCGATTAAAACCTCGCTCCATATTCAGCCATCCGCTCTGTAGCTGATGGCTGATAGCTGATAGCTGAGATCGCCGGTTCACGGTCGAAGAATCGGCGCTGCCAGATTTCGAAATTCACGAGTGCCCACAATCGCTCCGTATGATTCTCGCCCGCTTGATGGCGCGCTACGAGTTCACGAACGTAAGCCGCATCGAATATGCCGCGCTCACTCGCTCGCGGGCTGAGGACGTATTCATCGAGCATAAAGCGGAAAGGCCCGCGCAGCCACGCGCCCACAGGGACGGGAAAGCCCATCTTCCTGCGCGTCAGAATCTCTTCAGGCAATCGCCCTTTCATCGCCCGCCGCAAAATGTATTTCGTGGTCAACCCGCGAAGCTTCATCTTCACAGGGAGCGCGGCGGCAAACTCTACAAGCTCGTGATCGAGAAACGGCACACGGCTCTCGATGGAAGCCGCCATGCTCATCTGATCCTGCTTCATCAATAATTCGTGCAAGTATGTCTTCACGTCGGCCGCAAGCAGACGGTCGAGCAGCGCCTCGGCATCCTGTTCACCCATAAGATCGAGCGATGCGCGATAAGGGTCCGCCCCCGTGCGCTCGCGCGTTTCAGCCGTGAATAATCCTTGCTGCATCCTGCGCGAAAAGACCGAGAAATTGTCGAAGTATATCTCTTCGATATCGGGCGAGAGGCACAGGAACGTGCGCGTGAGTTTCTGCCTCGCGCGCGACGATCCCTTCATCTCGTAAATCGCTTTCGCAATCGCCCGGCGAATTCCGTCGGGCATGATTTTATGATAAGCGCGACCGAGCGCGAGGTTATAAACCGTCTTTCGATATTTCCCGTAACCGGCGAGCATCTCGTCGCTTCCTTCGCCTGTGAGCACGACCTTGACGTGTTCAGCTGCGAGCCGCGACACGAAGTAAAGAGGCACGCTCGACGGATGCGCTATGGGTTCGTCCTCTTGATATACGAGCGCGGGCAGCGCATCGAAAAACTGTTCCGCGCTCACAAGGATTTCATGATGATCGGTCCCGAATGCGCGAGCGACCGTTCGCGCATACTCAAGCTCGTTAGCTTCGCGCTCGGCAAAGGCGACCGAAAAGGTCTTGACCGGCTCTCGTGTCATCTCGCTCATCGCGGCCACGATCGCGCTCGAATCTATGCCGCCCGACAGGAACATCCCCAGAGGCACATCGGCCATCAAGCGCAATCGCACGGACTCATGAAACAATTCGGTAAAGCGCTCGATGTATTCTTTTTCGCCGAGCGATTCATCGGATTTCGCAAAGCTCACATCCCAGTAACGCTCTATCTCGATTCGTCCCTCGCTCCATACGAGCGTGTGGCCGGGCAGGAGTCGCTTCACGCCGCGAAACAGAGTCTCTTCGCCCGACGTGTAGCGATTGGCCGCGTAGTCGGCGAGCGCGTCGTAATTGATCTCAGGTTTTACAGCGCCGCCTTCGATAAGGGCTTTGATCTCCGAAGCGAAATAGATCGTCCCGTCATCGGCCAGCGTGTAATAGAGCGGCTTGATGCCCAGGCGGTCGCGCGCTAACACGAGCCGCCTACGGTCACGGTCCATTATGGCGAACGCGAACATTCCGCGAAGGCGCTCGACCGCGCGCGGGCCGTGCTCTTCGTACAGGTGGACTATGGTTTCTGTGTCGCTTTCGCTGCGATAGATGTGGCCGCGCTCTTCGAGCGTCTGTCTGAGTTCGCGGTGGTTATAAACCTCGCCGTTATAACTTATCCATACCGTGCCCGTTTCGTTGGACATCGGCTGATGCCCGCCTCCGAGATCGACTATCGAGAGGCGGCGATGTCCAAGCCCGACGCGGCCATCAATAAACAGGCCCGCGTCGTCCGGCCCGCGATGTGATAGCGCGTCGCGCATCGCCACAAGCTGCGCTTCGCTCACGTTGCGGTCGGATTCGATTGGAGCGGCGATGCCGCAAATTCCACACATTACTCAGATGGCCTCATATATTCGTTTATCAACTCCCAGCCCCATCCCACACGGGCGAATGTTAAGCGAAGCAAAACGTCCGCTGTCGCGCTCCGCCGATTCGGGTCGATTTTATGGCTCGTCCCGTTGACCGAGACTTCGCTCACCTTCCCGTGAATCTTCAATTCGAACAGGCTCGCTTCTTCGACGGCTATCTCCAGGCGGTCTCCGATAGATCGAATCGCGCAATACCTGACCGTCGTGGGAGAAGAGAACGCGACAACTCCTCTGATTTCAATCTTCTTTCCGTCGAAGAGAGAGCAGCGAACGAACTTGCAGCGATCAGTGCCCCGACCGGAAGCGTGGGGATCACCTTTCGAGAAGCGCGCCCACACAATCGCAGCCCGCGCCGTGATCGCTTCGCATTCGACATCGCCTACCTTGTTGCCCGTCATCACGAGGTCTGTCGTTGTGGCGGATGAAATCTCGAATGCGTAATCTCCGAGGCGGCTTGAGGGCTTTCGCTCGACCAATACCTTGCCTGTCGCAATTTGAGGAATGAGAAAAGTGATGAACTCCTGTTCGCCTTCGCTTTCAAGCTCCACGACGGCGACCTGTGCCGTTTCGCAATGGCCGTAACACCGCGACACCCGGCCTTCTTCCACGCGAGTCACGAGCGTCCCCGGCCCAAAAGCGAACATCTCCAATTCCGCTTCACTCGCTGCTTTTGCCTTCACTCGATAGCCGTCTGTCTCTGCGCGGCATTCGGGCGAGAAGTGATACCTCGCCGCGTAGTGATGACGCTTGGCGGCGGTGAAACGGTCGCGGACCATCAGGTAAGGGGGCAAAGACTCGGCGAGAGGATGTTCGTCATCCTCTTTCACGAAGAGAATAGAGCGCGCGTGTGTAACCGGGTCGGCGAGGCGTTCGAAGCCCGCGTGCGCGCCTTCGAAATAATCGGGGCCGTCTCCGGCGATGAAGTGACGCGCTTCCGACCGGGCGATGTAATTCCACGAGAACGGTCCCGCGCCGACCGACTGAGACTCGTTGTCTACAGTGACGGTGTTATGCGCTTCGGTCGAGCGAAACCAGTCGCGCGATCTTTGATCGCCCGTGTAGGTGAAGGTGCCTGGATCGACTAGCCAGGTCGTTCCCCGCGCGGCGAATTCGAAAGCGAGGGCGTCCGCGTGCGCGTGCCCGCAACCGTCCGTGCCGTGCGGCCCGCAGTCTATGAGCAGGTAGCTCGAATCCCTGGCCCATCCGTCCCTCATAACGAAGTAGCCGCCTTCCAAAAAAACATGAGAACGCGACAAAGGCGGCTCGGATTTTATAGCATCATAGCTTGCCAGCCCTTCCGGCCCGAGCAGCCATAGCGTTTCAACCGCTGCATCGCCCGCGACGAATTTCCAATCCCCTCGCCCGAACATCGCCGCGCCCGTAGTGAGCGTATCACGGAAATCATTCGGCCTGCGCTCACCTAGTGAGATCAATCGCCCGCCGTCGTCATCGCCAATGAGCGGCGACGAGCCGTCGGGTCTCGTTATCCACATCAAGTGGTCCATCAATAAAGAGAGTCTCTCTTCGACTTCGCGCGGAATATACAGGCGGTCTGCGCGGGCAAGCGCGATCAAATGAGTGTAGAAGTCCGCGCTGTAGCGGTGATAGTAAGACGACTGTTCGAAGTAAACCCCGTCCGGGCGGACATGCACTGACAATTGATCGAGGAGGATTCCGAGACCCGTCTCGCGCCACGCTTTCGCGCGACGAAGTTCCGGCAGAGCCGTGCCCAGGTAAAAGAGGCCGAGCGCCTCACCCGTCAGGTGTGTGTTCGGGCTGAAATAATGCGAGAGGTAAGATTCTATGTGAGCGCCGTGCGCCGCGAGGTGCTTGAGCGATCTGAGGACGAATTCCGGCGTCAGGTGTTTTGAATTTGCAAAAAAGTGCAAGGCCCACAGCCAGGCTATCGAGCGAAAGGCGAGTTCGAGACTGCTGGCCCAGTTGATGCCTAGATTGGGCGGATTGGCATCCATCCATGAAGAGGCTTGCGCGACGAAGCAGCGGGCATATCGCTCATCGCCCGTGAGCGAGTAAGCCTGGCCTAGCGTGACGAAGTGCGCGTGACGGTTCAATTCCCAGGTGATTTTTTTATCGCCTGCAACATCGGGGGCGAGGTAATCGATCCGGCTCCAATGATCGAGCGGCGCGCGTTTCGACGAGGTGGGTTCGAGGTGCCAATCTATAGGGTCGCCGAAGCTCAGGTCTTTGAACCCCATCAGGTCGAATCGTCCGGCCACCGCGCGGTCGGCTCTCTCGATCAAGGCTCGTCGTTCGGCGGGGAAGCGGCTTTCCATAGCGGCGATGATTTCATTGTGGTGTGAAAGCGAGGGGAAGAAAGATTGTGGTATGGCATCGGGCGGTGCGGAGGATTTGCTGTCGCCTGTGTTTACGATAGCGCACAGGCGTTCGAGGATGAGGGCGGCAGTGGTTTCGGCCGACCGATTGCGAAAGCGCGGAGCGATTTCCTGAAGGAGCGCCGTATCGCTCATCTCACCTATGCGCGAGCCGAGCAATCGCTCGCCGAGTTTGGAGAGTTCCTGCCTGCCGCGCGTGCCAAGCTCTTTGAGGCTGCGGCCGCGAAGTTTCTTGATTTGTGCTATAGGAGATGCCATCTAATATTTTTTTCGCCTGTGGCCGTCGGCCGTTTGGGTGAACGCAAAAGCAGTTAAAATGAGCGCGACGAAAAGTATGGATAAAGTTGCGGCTTTCATCTTATCGCTTCTTCCCTACTTTATATCCCTGAGCACGAGCAAGCGTCTTATTCAGATACCTCTCCTATAATTCCATACCCCTCGATATATTGAAACTTCTAATCATCCGCTTCTTCCATTTACCTGATCTCAAGTTTTACCGGTTCGAGTCGGAACAATCGTTCAAATCCGTGATGCGGCAGTGTCCTAAGATATTCTCAGGACGGTTGATAAGACCGAAAACCAGGCAAAGACTCCCATTTGCTGAGATTTTGGAACCGTCACTGTGGCGGCGACAAACGGCCGTTGGATCAAATGATGGTGAGAGTCACCTAAATCTGAGAACTGCCTGCAGGGTCGTCAGCGGTTCGTTGTTCAGCTTTTCAAGACCTTGATTAGAGCAACAACGGACGACGGACAAAGGACGAATGAGTGCCCCTCTCTGCAACTGAACGGGCGTCTTGGGCGCGATGTCTCAAACTGTTGTTCGATTCCCCCATCGGTCGTAATCGAACTGTCGCTTCGCCGTCACTCCTGCGGTCGTCTGCGATGATGTCACGAGCCTGCCGACATTGTCGTAAGT
>JAKEHD010000030.1 GCA_022615215.1 Blastocatellia bacterium | reverse complement strand
GGCGGCGCATCTAGCGAAGCTCCGCAAAAGCGGCGTGACCACGCCGTACCTCTTCGTCCATACCGAGGGTCGCCACGCTGGCAAGCCGATTAAAGATTTCGGCTCTTCGATAGTTTCCGGGAAATGAGGCTTTGTGGCGCTAAATATTGTATGGGGCCTGTTTTGCCATCTATATATAGCCTTTCTCCCCGGAAAGTATCAGAGAACCAAGGTTTCTTTCTTCGGCAGTGAGGTCTCTTAAACCACGCTTATAACAAACCTGAAACTTTCTTAGTGCCTTCCTGAGACTCTACGACTGCTCTCACAGTATCGTATCGATGAGGCGACATCAGTGGTCAGCCATCAGCCATCAGCTATCAGAGTATAAACTGACGGCTGAAGACTGATAGCTGATGGCTGACGGCTCCATATCGGGGAGGTCATCATGCAGCGTTGCTTCTGGTTGGCGGTTATATTACTGGTTATTTCGCCCTCGATCTCTCAAGGGCAGGAATCCGTTTCGGCAGCCTCATATCTCAGTCGCGGCAGCCAGCGATTCGCGAGAGGCGATCTGAGCGGGGCCATAGATGATTTCGACATCGCTCTCAAGTTCGACCCTCGTTGGGCGCGGGCATATCATACGCGCGGGCTGGCTCTTTATAATCGGGGTCTCACCCGAAAAAACATCACGGACCTCGACCGCGCCATAGACGACTATACAAAAGCTATAGAACTGGCCCCGGATTTCGCCCCGGCTTACAGTGATCGCGGCAATGCTCGCAAAGCCGTAGGGAATCTCGACCAGGCCATTGCGGATTACAGCAAAGCCATAGAGATCGCCCCCGGCCTTGCTGCGGCTTATAACAATCGCGGCGCTGTCTTCCACGCGAAAGGCGAATTCGACCGGGCCATCGCGGATTACGACAAAGCCATAGAGTTGAGTCCGCATTACGCCCTTGCATACAGCAATCGAGGCAGTGCGCGCAAAGCCAGAGGAGATTTGGAAGGGGCCATAAGGGACTACACGTTGAGCATCGAAAGCGACTCGCTTATGGCCGAAGCTTACAACAACCGGGGCGCGACGCTCTGCGCAAAGGGAGATTTCGTCTCGGGGATGCGCGATTTCGACCGCGCCCTCGCCATCAACCCGCGCCTGGCCGAAGCCTATTTGAATCGCGGCGCTGCCCGTGCCGACACAAACGACCTGGACGGGGCCGCAAGCGATTACAGCAAGGCCATAGAGCTTGAGCCGCGTTTCGCCCTCGCCTACGCAAACCGGGGCCTCGTCCTGTTGCTACGGGGCCGGACGGCGGAGGCGGAAGCTGACTTCGAGCGTTGTCTGAAATTGAATTCAGGGTTGAAGGCTTCGCTCGAAGGGCGGATAAGAGAAATAAAAGAACGCCGCCCGGAGAAGCGATAAGCGAGCATGTCCCGGTACTTGTCCGATAAGCTTTCTTTCAAATCGGGCAGAATAACACCGCTGGCTTTTTTTAAGGGCGAGGCGTGCTCAGGGGTTACGAGGGTTTTTCTTCGAGCTTTGTAACACGGTCATAGAGAAACTTCTGATCGGCCCGCACCTCTATGACATCTTGCGGAAAGACATCGAATTTCCTGTACCAATCCGGCCTGATATGATTTAGACTTCTTCGAGACTCAATCATAGAGGGATGGTTTGCGCATGAAAAGGATTCTCATAACATCTCTTATCGCCGCCGCGCTCGTGCAGTTTCCGACCGGCGCGGACGATCAGCAAATCCCGCTTCTGCCGGAATTGATAACCCGCTTCGAACAGTTCAACAGGCTTTACACCCAACGACGCAAGGCGGGGGCGGACCTTTCGGCCGTAGAAGCCCTGCGCAAGCGGGGAGAAGAGGCTTTCAAGAGCTTCGACATACCGGCGATGATCGAAACTCTCAGCGAGGGGATGGCGCTGCTCGAAGGCCGCAGGTGGGACGAAAGACAGAAGTTCATGGATTCGCTCACGCTTGCGCCCGACCGCCTCGTGATAGAGTTGAACCGGGAGTTGCAGGTCTCTCTGATACAGATGTTCCCCGTCGACGGAGAAAAAGTTTTCGGCTCACGTCCGACCGTCTCTTTCGAAATCATTCCCTCAAGGGTCACGCCCCCGCCGGATTTTTCCGTAACGCCCGAACCCGTAATCATAGCTCAAAGGCTTCGAATGGGAGAGACCGTCACCCGCGCGAGCCGCCGCCTTCGCCTTCTCGACGGCATCTACCGTCTCATCGCCACAGTCGAAGCAGAAGGGCAAAAGGTGATCGAGGTCCGAAAGACCGTCTATGCCGTCAGCGACTTCGCAGAGCGCATACAGGAATTGTCTTCGATGATCGATCTCGTCAAGAACTCGACCGAATTGAGGGTCAAGGCATATTCGGGGCTTGTGACCACTCCCGAATTCCAGCTTCAGCGCCTCGCTTCGCTCAACAGCGGCACGGGAGAGTATGACTTAAATGCCATAGGCGAACTCGACCGCATAGAAAAGGTATTGATCGACCTCAGCGAAGGGCGAAATCCTTTCTATGCAGAACGGGGCGAGGTGGAGCGCGCCTACAGGGCGAAGGACGGCAAGCTCGTTCCTTATCGCGTCTACGTGCCCAATAGCTACGACGGCGAAGCGGCGAGGCCGCTCGTAGTCATGTTGCACGGCGCGCTGGGCGACGAGCGGTCTTACTTCAGCAATCTCTACGATCCTTCGGTGATCAAAGGCGAAGCGGAGCGCCGGGGTTACATACTCGTGGCCCCGAACGGCAGGGACCGCCAGAGCGGCTACGATGACGCGGGCCAGGAAGACGTGTTAGAAGTAATCAAGGGCGTCTTGCGCGATTATGAGATCGATGAATCGCGGATTTATCTCACGGGCCATTCCATAGGCGCTTCGGGCGTCTGGCTGGTCGCGGCGAAGCAGGCCGAACTCTTTGCCGCCCTCGCGCCGGTTTCGGGAATGGGACCGGGAAAAGATAAAACCATGAAGGCGCTCTTTGAAAAGCTCAAAGCAACGCCCGCGCTCGTCCTGCACGGCGCGCGCGACGGCATCATCCCGCCCGACAACTCGCGCAAGATGGCCGCCGCCGCCCGTAAGGCTCGCTTGAAGGCAGAGTATGTGGAAGTCCCCGAAGCCGACCACATCACGGTAGTGGCCGCAACATGGCCGACGATACTGGATTTCTTTGACAAACACGCAAAACAGACGAGCGAAAAGTAAGCGAGTCGAAAAAGGCTTATCGAGCCGCAGGCGAACCGCCCGGCATTTCGATCTGTACCCCTTGCTCTCAGCCGCATAATGTACATCTCAACCGAAACCCTTATTGAATTGGAACGAAAGTATGGCGTGCCCTCCGAGGTCGCGCTCGCTTATGAGATGCGCCCCGTTGAGTTCGACATGGTGCGCCGCAGTCAGAAGCATGGCCGCGCGCATGACGTGACGCTCTTTATAATCCGCGGAGGCCGCATAGTGGTCATCAAAAAACCCATGTACCCGGCAGGCGCATATCGCGCGCCTTCGGGAGGCATAGCGCCCGGCGAGCGATTCGAAGACGGGGCTGTGCGCGAGGGCTATGAAGAGACGGGGCTGACAGTTGCGCTCGAAGACTATTTGCTCAGGGCGCGCGTGAAGTTCACTTCCATAGGACAGGTGATAGACTGGACAACGCACGTTTTCACGGCCCGCGCGGCCGAGGGCAGGCTCCAACCCGTCGACACTCACGAGATAGCGGAAGCGCGGCTGGCCTCGGTCGAGGAACTTACGGGCGGCATAAAAGAGGCCCTGATTCGAAGCGGCTCGACGGGGCTGAAGTACCGCGCGGACCTTTGCGACCTTGTTATAGCGAAGTTGATGGAGGAAGGTTATATCATTCGCTCATGAAGGACGGCCCGGCGCTCTTTTGATGTTAAGCTAATGAACGAATGAATGATGAAGGCGATACGGAATTTCGTTCGGCGCTCGAATCGACTCTGACCGACTTGGGCCTGGAAGCGTTGACCGATGCGCAGACCCGTCTGCTCGTAAGGCACTTCCGGATGCTCCGGCAGTGGAATCGTCGCGTCAATCTGACTCGAATCATCGAGCCGAACCTTGCGGCAAAGCTCCACTACGGGGAATCGCTCTTTGGCGGGCGGTTCATCGGCGGCGCTTCCGTCCTGCTCGACATAGGAGCGGGCGCGGGCTTTCCTTCCATCCCGATTGCCATCATCAGACCCGATCTTCGTGTGACGGCGCTCGAAGCCAATCAAAAGAAGGCGCTGTTTCTAAACGAGGTCAAAGATGCGCTTGGGCTTGCCAACTTCGAGGTCGCAAGGGCCAGGTTGGAAGAGTTCGATTGGAGCGATTATGATCTGCTGACGAGCCGCGCGCTTGATCGCTCGGAATCCGTCTTTCCCCGTATCATTCGCTCTCTCGGCGCAAATCAGCGTCTCATGCTTTATTGCGCGCCCGACCTCCTGGCAAGCCTCATCAGTAGCCCGACCGTAAGGGAGGGCTTGGTGGAAACCCACGCGGTCCCTCACACGGAATCCCGCCTCATAGCCATCTTCTCCGGCGAACGAAGCGATGAGTCATAAACCGAAATCGGTCAAATGGAGTTTGATTGGTCAAAATGGAATTATACGGTCGCCGAATAAAGTCAATCTGAAAAGGGTATGATTCAACGCCCAGGCTCGTCAGAGGATAATTCCCTTAAACAGGCCGGTTTGATCGAATGGAAGAGTGTGGCACGGTCATTGCTAAATAGTAGAGCGGAAGCTTGAGACACTTGATGTGCTCTCTTGAAAGGCCATCAGGCGCTATTGCCGGAGTTTCGCGCGAGCGCAGGCACGCAACCGTCTTCCACTCACCGCTCAGGGCCTCACCCTCTTTGAGCGGTAGACGGACGCGCAAGCCGCGCTCGCGCCTGTAGACCGAGCCAGGACCCTCTCATACTCCATCCGGCAAAAGCGTCTGGTGGCCTACTTTCTTTTCCGGCCACTTTTCAATAAACGATGATATGATTCATCGGATTTTAACCACAGATCACACAGATTTCACGGATAGACGGAAGTAAAGAAAGCTTTTGTAGAAGGCCCTGCCTTCCACTGTGCAATCCGTGCAATACGGTGGTTGATTTTCTTCCGTATCGTTCTGCGTTCATCATTTCCTCTCG
>JAKEHD010000260.1 GCA_022615215.1 Blastocatellia bacterium | reverse complement strand
GGCATCAATGGTGCTCTCACTCACGGCCTTTTTATGACCATAGACCAGCGACCCCCAGTGCTCAACGCCTTTCGGCATCAATGGTGCTCTCACCGCGCGCCTGTAAGTTTTTTGGTTGTGATTCTTATGAGTACAACTTTCAAGCTCCTGCCCGCTCAATGTCTCTCGACACCTACAGGACTCTCCTCTTTTCGCTTCATTTACAAATAAAATCGGCCCTTTCAAGCTGGATTGTATACGCATAAGGTTGCTAACTCTACTCGCCTCTGTTATTTGCCCCAGGTTTTCCGCCCGGTACTGTCAAACACTCTCACATGCTTGTATTCTCTCAACATTGCCCGCCATCGCCCGCAAACCAGGTTTTTGCCGAGATCGCCCGTTTCACACAAGGCGAAATTTCTTCTCTTCTTCTTCCCATACCCCCTCCCGATTGCGAGCGCTTATGCGCGCCACGCAGCCTGAACATAGCCCTATGAATAGAAGATCGTCTTCCGCTTCGAGCACTCGCTCCAATTCCCATCGCAGCCGCTCCAGGTCAGCCGGTCCCAGCCTGCAACGAAACAGCGAGTATTGAAGCGAATGCCCGTAGCCTCGCAATATCCTGTAAGCCTTGCGCCATCGCTTGGGGTCTCTTATGTCATAAGAGACCAGATACCATAGAGTCGTCTGTCCCATCCCGATTACCTCAACCTCATACGCGCGAAAAGCCCCGGCTCGCCCGTCCATTCCTTTTCGAGCAATCGCGCTTCAAGCTCTATGAGCCGCGCATAACTCAGCGAATAGCCGAGCACGGGATGCTTCCACACGTCCGATTTGCGTCGCTCATACACCTCGATCAATTTCTTACGTCCGCTGTCGGACAGCCATACTTGCTGGCCTGCCACGCTGAAATCCTTCGCCGCATCCCACTGCCGCCGGTTGATCGAAGCGATCACGGGCAGATCGACCATCACGACCCGGAAAAGCTCCATAAGGTCCAGAGCAAGCGGATGCGCCTGGCTTCGCGGCTGGTGAAAGAACCCGAACGCCGGATCAAGCCCTACGACCAGTATCGCCGCCGTCACGTCCTTCAACAACATCGCGTACCCGAAGCCGATCAATGCATTGAAGCGGTCGCGCGGAGGGCGGCGGCTACGGCCATCGGGCTTCATCTCTTCGCCCGCCTCCGTATCTATTAATTCAGGCAGCGCCTCGAAATAGAGCGCCCCCGCGCGGCCCTCTACGCCTCTTATCGAATCGGCCGATTCCGCGCGCTTGAGAGCGGGCACAAGCGCGCGAATTCCCCTGATCGCCCCTTCGAACGGCGTGCGGTCACGGCCGCGGCTCGCGCGCAGCAGAAAACGCAATTGCGAGAGTATCCTCGCCTCCGCCAGCCGCCGCGTGAGGTTCAAACAGAAAGCCGGGTCGCGCAAGGCTTCATACTGGCGTATTCGCTTCTGCACGGAACCCGCTCCCGACGAAAAGGCCCCGATGTAGCTGCCGCCCTGTGTAACCCAATGGACCGCCACTTCTTTGTCTGCGCAGAGCCTGAGCGCCTGCGTCGTTATCTGAGCGAACCCGTGAAGGACCACCTGGCCGACTTCGCGGACGGGGTATCTCTGTCGAGGCTCATCCGGCGCGGTCACTTCGAATTGATCGCCCGCGCGCCCGACCCGCGCGCCCGCCGTGACCACGTGCAGGGATTGTCTCTGATCGTCTGCGGGGAAGAGTCTCAAAACCGGTTTCTGCGATGAAGGCGCAGTCTCGCGCCCTCCTTCCGTAGCCTGCGAGACGGACGCTTCGTCTGACGGGAGGCCGCCTGCGACATCGAAAGTCTCGCTTACGGTTTGCTTGCGAGCGGTTCCGGCAGAGACGATTTGAACGATCTCGGCGGCGCGGCGGGCTTCTTCGGGCAGACAGGCCGGAGCGAGAGAGCATTTGGCGCAGAGCCTTTCGTTCGCGGCGACGGGCGGACGTTCCACCGAAGAAGCGAGCGCCCGTGCCCGCGCGATTGCCCGTATGACTTCATCGCGGGCGGCCAAGTCGATAGGGACGCGCACAGTCACGTTATCGCTGTGATAACGCACACGGCCTTCGGGTATTTGCTGGCCTGTGTTTTCCTCGATGAGCATCGCATAAGCAGCGACCTGAAGCCTGTCGCTAGGCCAGGCCGTAGCATCGTTCGATTTCGAAGACGGCCCCGAAGAATCGTTCTTGTCCGAAGAATCGCTCTTGAGCGCGCGGGCGGCTCGTCCTCGTTTATGCTCATAAGGGATAAAGGAGCCGTCGCGCCGACGAAGGCAATCGACCTTCCCTCGAAGGCCGAGCCTTTCGGATTCGAGTGTAAGGGTATGCCACTCGCCCTCTTCATCGCGTTCAAGCTCGACGTGAAGCCTTCGCCCCGCGTAGACCGAAGCATCGGCAAGGCGGACCTGCTCGACATTTTCGAGATAAAACAACCTCTCGCAGTAAGCGAGGGCATGGAGAGAATGAACGCCAAGCATCACGCCGTATGTCTGTTCGGATGCTACAACACCTTTCAGATCAGCAGGCTTGTTTCCGTTCAACTCGGAGCAATTATTTCTGTCCAGTTCCATGAATCATCTCCTGGATCGGAGACTATATCTCCTGCTTGCGTCTCCAATTCGTAACGTTGCCATCGGGTCTTAGCCGAACCAACATGGTCAACCCAAACAGGCAACTCCATCGCGCCAGTATCGCCTGGAATCAAGCGATGCCACTTGCCTTCGACCTTTTCACACAAGCTCACAGCGTTGACTGCATCATCGCTCAGGCCCAGGCAAAGAACGCCGTAGCGATTGATTTCACCGGGCGACGAGATGGCCCTGATAATTCGTGCTTCCAGTTTTTCCGCTTCTGATTTTTCCTGGGATGAATCCACCCAACAAAGAAATTCAATGTCGCACAGCGTCTCGATGAAATCGGGAGCGTTGCCGAGTTTCGATTGCTTGCCAGGCACGCCGTACTTGTAGCGGCTCAACTTGCGAAGCGTGGTCGTCATCTGCGGCGCATGTTTGTAAGCGAAAGCAAGGCGCACGCCTTCGTGCCTCTGCCTGAATTTCTCTCCGACCAGTGAAAGCAGCATTCCATATATGGTCGAAGGCGGAGGCAGCGGATACGTCTCCGCATAAGACCGTGCATAGGACTTGCGGAAACTTGCGTAGGGTACTTCGACATAAAGCTTGAGCATGGCCTTATCCCCCGTTATTCGAAAGGCGGTCGAACTCTTCGCCGATTCCCGCTATTCGCTTTCGCGCTTCATTAGCAGCAGCCTTCACGCCCGGAAAAACTTCGGTGCCTAATTCTTTCAGCTTTGCGCCTTCAGGTGTTGATGCCAACTCGCCTCCCACAATCAACTCACTAGCCGGGATGTCGCCACTCTTAATGCGTTTGATGAGACGTTCAGCCGTGTATGAGCGATTCTCTTCATCATGCTCGAAGCAGTTTTGAATCCTGGATGAGTGAGCGCTCGTGACGCGCAAGACAATCGATGCGGGCGAAAAATCATAAGCGAAGCGGGCATGATTGCCTGCCACAGGCGGCGGGTCAATTATCGCATCTATCAGGTGTCCGATGTTTTCCTTCTTTACAACGTCGTTGAGGTTGAGGCCGAACGAGTATTGATACTCAGTGCAGTGCATCTCGGCGTTGTAAAGCGTGAGCTTGCCTTTCTCTTTTTCTCCGCTAACGGCGTTGAATGAAATCTCGCCGCGATACGGACGCAAAGAGACTGCGCGGCCTACAGCCAGAGGGCTTGGCCGCTTCGTGGCGGGCTTGCCTTTGGGCCTTGTCCGTTTCGTTGCTTTTGCAGTCTCGCCTGCTGCGGCGTCACCCTCCGTGTCTTCATCCTCGCGCTCTTTCTTTGCCGCTTCGGCGTTCATAAATCCCATAAGGTCATCATCAATGAAGACTTCGCCTTCGGGATTCCAGTTCGTTCGCTTCTCGTCTTGATAGTAGAGTTTTCCCCCTTCCGGGTCGTAAGTTCGGTTCAGGTTGTTTGTCAAGCCTTCGAGTTGAAGACGATACCTGAGCGCGAAGCGAATGGCTTCAGCCGATACGCTCGTGTGAAGATCGTCCTGATGAAAGACCTTTTGAAGCGTCGTTGTGTTGCCGATGTTGTCGCCGCGATTATTCGCTGCAACTGCTTCGCCTGTGAGAATCGTGCCGTAAAGATAATGAGTAGCCATGATTAATCGTTTTCTCCTTCCTGATTTGCTTTTGCATCATCACGCGCATAGCTGACGAGCGCGAAGAGGCAAAGATTTTGAAATCGGTCAAAGTTGCGCGGATTGAAGATGAATTTGTGAAGGCGGGCAGAATCGCTTTGAAAGGCTCCTAGAGGCGCTCCCTTAGTCGCATCGGCGCAGAACCGCAGGAACCAGCCAGCCAGCGCGTCCGCTGTCTTTGCGCGAAGTATTGCATTGCGCATCCGCTCTCGCTCGACCTCAATAAGCCTCGATTCATCCAAACCTTCGCGGCGAGCGCGATCATACAGCGCGCGCATCGCCGATCTCCATGCCTCGTGAAAGGCGCGAATGATTGCTTGATCGTCCGCGTCTTTTATAGCTTCTTTCATCGCTGTTAATCCTCCTTTCCAGTATTTCATGCGGTCGAATTCTTTTTGATCGCTGACAAGCGATTTGAAGTTCGAGCACCAGTGACGTTCAGCGGCAAGATTCGCCGCTATAAGCTCAGGAACCGGGCTGGCAGGTATTGCATAGCCCTCGCCCTTCTTTGACTTGATAATCTTGCTTTTACCAAGATGTTGATTCGCGGCCCGGAAGATATCCATCTCCGGATAATCGCTTTTGAGTTTGACTATGACACTTCTGTTGATCTGATTTGCGTCCCAGGCCACTTTCCCCATAGCTACTGCCAGACAACCTGAAACGCTGCGCTCGCTCGTTACATCCCCTGCATGCAGGTCGATGAGAAAACGTAGCGCAGCTTCTTCCGCTCCTCCTACCACTCTACCCAAATAAGTATTGCTGAATCGCTTTACTGACTGACTTGTTGCTGCGATTCTCTGCATCGCACGCGCGAACTTTTCGAGGTCGGCTATGTCAGGAACGACCACACAATACTGGGCTCTCTCTTGATATGTCCGAGGTCGGAGAAGGAATACAGGACATGCAACCATAAGGAACATCAAAAGTATTGACTCATCAGGCGATGCCTGAAGGTTTTCCGCCCCGCCTGTTGCGCCGGGTATGACCGACTGAGGTATTGACGCAATTGCAGGCAACCTGCCTTTCAGCTTTTCTTCAAGCAAGCCCGTGCCTTGCGCTTTTTGGTGAGCATAGCTGTTTATCGCTTTATATGTAAATATCTCGCTCGTATCGTCGTCAGGGGATTTTAGCTCGATTCGACGTGGTTCTTTTTCGCCCGGACGCATCTTGTTGTGTTGCAAAAAAGTTCCCGATATCCCGGTGTGAACAGCCAATAGCAAATCGTACTGGTCTGCGCTGATTCCCTGGCCGGGCAGGTCGATCAGTTTGTCTTCTGTGAGCTTGAAGGAAGCGGCGAGGATGCGTCGCAACGCTTCCTGCTCCGTCAACTCATTACCCCATGACAATCGCACGCTGTCGCTTTGAAGTTCGACTTCTATGCCTTCGGGTTTGTTGTTGCCCCAAGCTCTTATCGTTGCGGCAAGTCCTCCGAGCGCAGCACGATGATAGATCGTATAGCTCGGATTCGTCAGCCGGTAAAACAACTCTTTCCTGGGTTCGGTTTCATTCGATGCTTTCGACTTCCTTATCTTCGCCATTTCGCTCCCGTTCCCTCCTTTGTCTTTTCATCATAGTCATAGCAGACCGAATCTTCCGGCGCGACTCTCAAAGCCCCGACGCGATCCCATTGCATCGCAGCTTCCTTGAATTGAATCGCTACTTCGTGATTGCGCAGCCAGCCTCGCTTCGGCTCGCCTCGGCTGTCGCGCTCGTCGCAATCATCCAGGTCTGATTCGAGGATGACGCTTATGGTATGACCTTCACCGCGCGTTTGTCCCGGTCTCGTTCGCCAAAGCCCTGAGAAGAAGACCGCGCGCTCTTCAGCTTTGGCAATGTCGTACTCTTTCTCATCACTGAATTTTGCGAACGCCTCTGACAGGTGGCGCTGGCTCAATGGCCCGCCTATCTCGATTAATGAGCGAAGCCATCGCGTGGCTGCTTCAATCTCATTATCTCCATAAGGCAAAGCGGCGTTTCGCACATCTTGCGGAAGCGGAAGAACAATCGCCGGTTTTGGGTCCAGCTTATCGTCCGGTGTTGAGCGCCTGTTGAGCCGACCCATTCGCTGAATCAGAGATGGGATGGGTGCGATGTCTGTGATAAGCAAATCGGCGGAAAGGTCTAAAGACATCTCTGCAACCTGAGTGGCAACAAGTATCGCTGCGCTGTCTTTGCGCTTGAAGTCGTCAATAACACGGCGATGCCTTATGCTGCGATCTTTGTAGCGAAAGCGCGAGTGATACACGTTGACGGCAACATTTGAATAACGCTTTCGGCAAGCCTCGTAAGTCTCGCATGCCCATTCGACTCTGTTGCGAACCCATAAAACTTTTCCACCGTTGTTGACGCATTCATCAACAGCTTGCCACATATATTCTTCAGTTGTGGAATCGCAGATCAAGTATCTTTCCAGTAGCTCGAACTCAGGCGGGCCTGAAATAATCTTGAAGTCTGGCCGCACTCTTTCGATTGCGCGTCGTCTCGCCTCCGGCAATGACGCGGTCATCAGCAGTACGGGCAAACGCGGAAAGTTTTTCAAAAACACCAGCAGATGACCGAACATCTGGTCATCAAATGCATGAATCTCATCGAAGACAACAGCGCCGCTCATAATGGCCGGGATGCTGTAGATGGCGCGTCGCGCATTCGACATAAGCCCAAGCACAGTGTCTGAGGTTGTCACAACAAGCGGCGTGCTCCATAACGCAAGCGATTCGATTTTGTCGCGCTCCGCATTCAAAGCCGCCTGGGCTAATTTGGCTGTGTCTGAAGCTGTATCATCGGCTTCTTCCTGCAAGGCAGTCTCAGCGATGGTCCTTAAATCAACGCTTGAACGCGAGTGCGTCAGGCTCATCAGATTTGCGCTGATGCCGGATTCAAGCGCGTAGTCCTTGAAATGCTCTGTCGTTGTGCCTGTCGTCGGCAAGCAGAAGAAAAGGCGAAAGTTTGTTCGGCCTTCCGCTTCAAACTTCTCGCACCACTCGCGCGCCCACATATAAGCAGCAAGACTCTTTCCAGAGCCACAACCGGCCTGAGCCAGCGTTAGAAGCGAACCCGAATCGGCAACGTCATGTTGAAACTCTCGCGTAATGAATCCCGGAGGTAACGAAACATCATCCTCTTTCAAGCATTCTGTAGGGAAACGCTCCCATGCCCAATTGCTGATAAGCCTCGTCAGATCATCCGGCTTCAATCCGATTTTGAAACTTTCTTCAACGAAAGCGGCGAGTGAATAATTCCGCGCCCACTGATAGCGCGCGGCGACCGCGCTTGCTGCAACATCTGCAGCGATTCCGAATGCCTTGATGAGCGCAAGCATACGGTACTCTTTTTCTCCGGCGAACTCCGCCTCGGCGTCTTCAAACATATCTTGCAAATCGTGAACCGATTCGAGTGCAGCAATATCGCAAGCTTCTTTCCGGTCTCTTGCAATTATCAGATCGCGCTCAAAGACAGGCGGCGGCTCAATCTTCAGGTCTCGGCTTATATCTGAAAGAATGTCCGCAAAATCGCTGTGAGCAAGGTAAACAGTTGAAGCAGGAACCTGCTCAGGCGTTGTGCGCTGGTCGAACTTGCGATGATGCCCCATCGCGCCCCAAACAGAAGGCAGCAGTTTCTCAGAGAGCGGCGATAACCATTTATGCAAGCGAGGTTCAAGCAAAGCCAATATGCCTGATATTGTTTCGTGCCTTATCAGTTGTTTGATTTCCGGTTTGATTGTCACCATTGCCTGAAAGTGACTGTTCGCCTTTCCCAGGTCTTGAATCCAGCCGTTGGCTTTCAGCTTCAAACGAAACTCAGAGAAAGCGTCTTCATCAATGCCTGCATTGAGCAAAGCTATTCGCCCGATGGCATTTGCTAATGCATCGCAAGCCTCTGCCACATCACGGCTATGCTGACGCAACAAGGCGTAATCAGGCGGTGAGTCGCCATACTTGCTGCGATCATAAGATTTGGCAAGCAACGGTTTGTATCGAGTTTTTGATGTCATCATCGCCCCTTTAAAATCGGCACGAAGAACCCGCAGCCCATGTGTCTTCGCCCTCCGATGCCGCGCTCCTGGAGAATTATTGACCCCTCGTCGCTCAGGTCGTGTACCTTCAACCCGAAACCCACTATCGTATGGTTGGCGACGCGGAAGGCCCGGCGAGGGCCTATGTCAGGCTCGCCCTTTATGCCTAATTCGTCGAGCTTTCTTGCAACAGCATCGAGAAAGGGTTCCGGCTCGGTGAATTTCTTGATCGTTACACAACGCGCATACAAAGATGACGCGGGCTTGAGCAGGAATACCTGCGGCACCCCTAACCGCACCCCGTAGCCGCTTACGTCCAATCGCTTGCCCGCAAGCTTGAGCATCAGCGGCACGCGGTCTTGAGGCAGGCGCATCTTCAGGCGCGCTCGCGGGCCGAGGTGCAGACCCCCATCTCCGCGCGTTGTCCCCGGTATGGTCTCGACCGCGAGCCAGTCCGAACCATGCGCTTCGGGGATCAGTTTCGAAATGATCGAAAACATCGCATAGCCATGATCGGACGGCAATGCGTTTCCAATCACAGGAAATCTCAGTTCTATGTAAATCATATACCCTCCTGAATCCTTCGATACCGTTCGATCCCTGCGCCCCATCCGGGGCGCATAAAATCCGGCACCGCCCTTTTCCGGCGATTTCATCACCGGCTAATCTCCTGTGTCCCTCCGGGACACTACTTCGATATGTTTTGCGAATAGATCGCTTGCATCGCTTCAATCTCTTCTCGAATCTCCCGGCGCAACTCTTCGGGCGCTACGACCTCTGCGCGCGAGCCGTATTGCATCACATATCTCCTCACGCCGTCGAGCGCCGTTACTCGCAAGCGAATCCGCAGGCCGCCGTCGGCCATCTCTTCGCGCTCCTCGGTAGGGTGTACCTTCCCTCGCTCGCGTATCCATCGCGCCTGATATTCGTCGAAAAGTATCTCTACATCGATTGGCTCACGGCCGCGTATCATCGCAAACCCGGAGTCGAGATACCTCGCCAGATCGAAATCCTCGGGCCAGTCGAATCGCTCTTCAGTCACTTCCAACTCGCGTATGCGGCCCGCATGAAAATCCCTTATCCCGTTCCGGTAATGATCGTAAGCTATCAAGTACCACTCGCCGAGATAGTTTCTCAGATGCAGAGGGTCAGCACGCCTTCGCGTCAATTCCCCCCGCCCCGCCGTGTAATAGGTCATCTCTATGCGGCGGCGCTCGATCGCCGCCCGTCCCAGACGCCTGAAGAGTTCCGGGTCGAGATCGCTTGTCGCAGCCGCTTCGAATGAATGCGCCTCAGACAGCGCGCCCAGGTCTATCGAAACGGTCGCCGTCATCGCGCTCAGAACTTTGGCGAACGCTTCTTCGACCTGACGCCCGATGGCCGTCCCCCTGTACTGACGCGCCAGACGCTCGGCCAGCAGGATCGCTACAAGCTCCCCTTCGGTCAACTCTATCGCGGGCAGCGCATAAGCAGGCTCCGTGTAATGCCACCCCCGGTGACGGGCCGAATAGGCGAGCGGCAGCCGCAATTGATCGCGCATGAATTCGAGGGTCCGATGCGCGGTCTTGGCATTGACCTCGAAATGCGCGGCCACCTTGCGCGCATTCGGGTAGCGATTGGCGCGCAACTCGCAGTCTATCCAGAAGACCCGCGCAAAGTATGTCATGCGCTCGCGTATCGTTTGTTTCGATTCTTTTTTCATAACCCGGTGATTATCTCATGCAATGTTGGACACTGAATGTACTACCAGGCGATCAATCTCAAAAAAAGTTTATCTCGATGATCGCGGCTTGAGGCGTATGTCGTTCGATACAACGGCTTGCATTTAT
>JAKEHD010000259.1 GCA_022615215.1 Blastocatellia bacterium | reverse complement strand
TTCAGTAGCCCAAGCGTGAGCGCGGGCTTTCCTTCCTTACTTCAGTAGCCCAAGCGTGAGCGCGGGCTTTCCTTCCTTACTAGCGCACCTCTTTGTCCTCTATCATTGCTTTTTCGCCCTTTTCGGGCAATAATCGAGCATAATCATTTTTATGATTAACCTGTAAAGATGCGACTGAGAGAGATCAAACAGATGGTCACTAGCACCTCGGACCCCGCCTTCGCGGTCGACGGCCAGGGACGGGTCGCCGCATGGAATCGAGGGGCCGAAGAGTTATTCGGCATACCGGGCGATGAGGCGATGGGGAAGCCCTGCGGCGAGCTTGTGAAAGGCACGGACGAATGCGGTCCCGTCTGTTCGGAGAACTGCTGCATACAGCAAGCCGTTCATGACCATCATCCGGTCGGAAACTTCGACATTCAGGTTGAGACCCGCGAGGGCAAGAAATGGTGTAACGTATCTGTCCTGACTCTTGATGAGGACAGTTCGACACGGCCTTACGCTCTTCACATAATTCGGGAAATCGATATGAGGAAGCGGCTCGAAGTATTGATGCGAGAATTCATAGTGAAGGGGACCGATCTGCCGGAGGAAGCGAGCCGCGCCATTCGTTCGACGACGCGCGCGCCCGCGCGCGACGCGGACCTGACCGAGAGAGAGATAGAGATTTTGCGATTGCTTGCAGAGGGCGAGACGACCGTAAAAGTGGCTGAGAAGTTACACATAAGCCGCGTAACCGTCAACAACCATATTCAGCACATCTATCGCAAACTCGACGTACACACACGCCTCGAAGCGATACGCAGGGCCGAGATTGCGGGCCTGATTTGAAGAAGCCCCGCGCTCACGCGAAGGGTATTACTCTATCTTGGGCTACTGAATAGGATCGACGCTCTTCAGGAACTGCCCGTGTGGTCGTGAACGATTTTCCACTCAGATGAGATTTCGCGAAAGATCAGCGTGAAGAGTCCGCCCGCATCTCCCGCTTCCATCTTCAGATGCCAGCGGCCGCGAACGAAAGCGGCGCGCGGGCCGAGAAGTTCGATCTGTATATCGGAGAAAGTCAACTCGCCCATCTCGCGCCCCTCACCCTGATACCGATTGCGGTAGCGATCTATGGTCGATTGCCAGCCGGAGGTCTTCGTCCCGCCGGAATAGAAACTCAAAGAAGGCGACTTCCAGTACCCGTCCATAAATCCTTCAAGGTCTCGGCGGTTCCAGGCCGCTACCTGCCTGTCTAAAACGGCTTGAATCTCTCGCGCCTCTTTCGACATCTGAGGCTTCTTTTGCCGAGCGGCGGCCGATATGGCCGCCGTTGCAATAATCATGGATAGAATCAGAATGGCGACTGCATAACGATTTCGTATAAACATTTTCAGTCCTCCAGAATGGCTCGTGGCAGAGCAGAGTCTGCGTTTAGGATCGAAGATCCTGACACGTTCCGCATTGTGGCCCGATTGCGGGCCGGGTAGAATCTTGAGTCTTTATGAACGCCCAACCCATTCAAGCGCAAAGCGGCTGCCGGTTATGCGGCGCTTCGACTGCCCGCGAACTCTACACCGCGAAGGACCGGCTACGCAACTCGGAGGAGGCTTTCTCAATAGCCGAATGCGCGGGCTGCGGCGTCCTGCGCACCCTGCCCTATATGACCGAGAGCGAGCTTGCGCGTTTCTACCCGGAAGATTATTGGGGCGCGGGCGATGATCCTTCTCAAAAATGGATCGTCTCTTCGCAATCGGAAAAGACTCGCTTCCTCAAAAAGTGCAACCTCGCGGGCGGGCGCATACTCGATGTGGGCTGCGGGTCGGGACTCTTTCTGCGAGCATTGGACGCCGAGAGATGGAACCGTTTCGGAGTCGAGACCGGCCCTGTTGCGAGCGAAGCGGCCCGCCGCGCATTAGGCCGCGACTCTATATTCAACGGCACTTTGATAGAAGCCTCTCACGATGACGCGGCATTCGACGTAGTAACGTTCTGGTCCGCGCTCGAACACATGAACGAACCGCGAGAGAACCTCATCGAAGCCAGGCGCATAATCAAGAAGGGCGGCTCGCTGATAGTTCAGGTGCCGAACGCGGCAAGCTATCAGGCCAGGGTTTTCGGCGGGGGTTGGTTTGCGCTCGATGCGCCGCGCCATCGCTATCACTTCACTCCCGAAACGCTCGGACGATTGCTCGCGGAGACGGGTTTCGAAATTTATCGCACGACCTTTTTTTCAAAGGCGCACAATTCGCACGCCCTGCGCCAGAGCCTGAAATCGAAGTTGAGAGGCGAGCACTCATCCTTTCCGGGCCGCGCGCTGTTTTTACTCTCCATTCCTTTCATCAAACCTTTCGACCACCTGATGACCGCCATGGGAAAAGGCGCGACCATAACGACAGCCGCCCGTGCAGTGTGAGTGGTATGCAGAGGCGTTTGGAAGGATGAAGGCGGAAGGATGAAGGATGAAAGTCATGGTGAAGATGTCGATTCATCCTTCATCCCTCATCCTTCATCCTTTTCGAATCGCTCCTCTGCTCCCCTGCCGGCCTGCGTGATTTCTTGAAACTGTTTTAGTTCCGAGTAATCGTCGTAAGCGAAGAGATAGGGGCGGCGTTCGAGCGCCTTGAATATATCGAACACGTCGCGGTCGCGCAGTTTGGCGGCCTCCCTTTCTTCGCGCCGCCGCTTGACGATACGGGGCAGCATACTCAGCGCCGCAATGCACGATAAGAGAAATCCCGGCTTCAAAAGGAGCGGAGACGTGATCGCCAAAAGCATAACCCAGGCGGCGTGCGATGCCATAAGAAAAGGATCATGCAGATTTATCCAGTGAAATATCAGTCTGTTTCGCTGCTGCATGCACCTCACTTTTCGCCTGTGTACTTTCCGCATAGTCGAAGATACACGGTGGCGGACCTCGGAGCGAGGCTCATACAGAACTACGAAACCCCTCTTCCAGGCGCGATAGCTTATCTCAACATCTTCCCAGTAAATGGGAGCAAGCAAGGGTTCGAATCCTCCGAGTTCTAAAAACTTCCGGCGGTCGAACATAGCAGACCCGCCGCTTGCAAACATCGAATAGAGCGGCGTATCTCTGGTAGCACCGTCTTCGCGCGCGGAAGCATAACTCCGATGGACACGAATGAAGCCGCGCCGAAAGCCGCCAAGCTTCCCCGTCCCGCATTCCTCGCCGCTTTCAAACTCGAAGACGCGGCAATGTACGGCGAAGACCGAACCCCCTCCCTCACAGTCGGGGTACTGAAACTGCTCGACGAGCGGAAAGATAGCCTCCGCATTTACCTCTACATCGTTATTGAGCAAAAACACCAGCCCGTGACGTGCGGCGGCGAATCCTCTATTGCAGGTATAGCCGAACCCACGATTCTTCTCGTTCCTGATGAGACAGAGATCAACATTTCGGTGGCCGGTGGTCGGTAGCCGGTGGTCGGTGGTCGGCGGTAGGTATTCCTTCGCCGCATCGCCGCGTCTCCGCGTCCCCGCGTCCTGGTTGCTCCCCCGCTCCCCCGCGTCCTTCCGTTCTTCGAAGCCTTCGCCGAGGAGCCAGGCGACCGACTGATCCGTGCTGCCGTCGTCTACGATAAGGATTTCAACCAGGGCGTGAGAGTGTGATGCATACGTTTGAGCCGAAGCTATGACCGAGGGCAGGAATTGCTTGAGCAGGGCAAGACCGTTCCAGTTGGGAATGACTATGCTGACGCAGGGGTTTGTCTCCATGTGCAGGCTGTCAGTGGCGATGCTGTTTTGTAAAACCCGATTGTCTCTCCGGGTCGGCCATCCTCTCAAGCGACACGAGGTTCTCGTGGCTTCCTATCACGACCAGCGAATCGCGCTCTTCTATAACGGTGTCTGCAGACGGATTGAAGATCATCTGCCCGCTCGCGCGCTTGATGGCTATCACCATGACGTTCAGGTCCGAGCGAATGCTTGTGTTTTTGAGCGCGACCCCTACTATGGGCGAGCTATTATGTATCTCAATCTGTTCTATTTCGAGGTCGAGTTCTTCGGTCATGGTCGCCAGTTCCATGAAGTCTGCGACCGCAGGACGCAACAGCATCTGGGCCATCTGGTTGGACCCCGTGATTACGGGCGACACGACTTTGTTCGCGCCCGCCTTCAAGAGGCGATTTACGGCCGTCTCGTCATTGGCTCGCGTTACGATCATAAGGTCTTTATTGAGATCGCGCGCCAGAAGAGTGACATATAAATTATCGGGGTCCGAAGATACCGCGCAAACAAGCCCTCGCGCGCGCTCTATCCCCGCCGCCCGCAGCACATCTTCGTGAGTCGCGTCTCCTATCAACACGAGATGGCCTTCCGTGAGCAACCGGTCGGCCAGGCTCTCATCGCCCTCTATGACCACGAACTCCTGCCCGCGCCTCGCTATCTCGCGTATCACGCGAGCGCCTATGCGCCCCGCCCCGCATACTATGTAGTGACCCTTGAGTTGCTTGATGTCTTTGAACATTCTTCGCTTTCCAAACGTCGATACCAGTTCCGATTCTACAACAGCCTGGGCCGCATAAGAAAAGGCATAACCTATGGTGCTGACGCCCAGGAGTATGAGCGCAACGGTGAAGTATCGCGCTTCGTCGGTCATACCGGGCGCTTCGCCGTAGCCTATGGTCGTTATGGTTATCAGAGTGAAATAGAAGCAGTCGAACCAGGGCAATCCCAGAAGCAGTTTGAACCCTACGGTCCCGAACCCTACCAGGATCAGGATGGCAGTGACCGATAGTTGAAATTTCCTCTTAGGTGACATATAAGGGCGAAGACACCTTTTTCAGTAGCCCAGGCATAAAGATTTCTTTCTTCTGAGCGCAGGCTTTTTCGAAGATGCCCGGCCGCTATCTTATCGGCTGCCGCGCTTTGAGGCAAGAATGATGAGCAAACAAAAAAGGAGGCGGTCTACGCCTCCCGAAAAATAGATATGATGATCTTCGGTTATTAATCCGCAGTCGCAACGCTCCTGGAAACACTGAGCCGACGCCGCGGCGTGGTGCGAAGCTGGCTCTTTTCTATAGTGACCGTGACGGTCTGCTCGCTGTGGTTACGAATTATCGTAAACGTGACCGTCCCCTCCTGCTTTTTGCCGAGCGCCCTGATCCATTCGTTTACGCCGCTTATCTTTTCATTATCGACCGCGGTGATTACGTCCCCGGCCTTGAGTCCCGCCCTTGCTGCCGGAGAGTCTTCTCGCACTTCGGAGACCAGAATGCCTTTCCCGTCTTTCGCGCCGAAGAATTCAGCCAACTGGTCAGACAGCGATTCGACTCTGACGCCCAGGCGGGAGCGGCTCGAAACCCATTGGAAATTGGGACCGACGAAATTGTAATTGTCGAATTCCCCTTGCCTGACAGCATCTTTTTGAGCGCGCTCAAAAGCTTCGAAGGACCGCTTCATAGCTTCCTCTTGCTGCTTCAGGGCCTCCGCATCGAGGCCTTTGGGACTGTAATACCTGAAGCTGTTGGAGCGTTTGTCGAGTTTGGCTGTAAGGTTTTGACGACCGCCCGCGCGTATGACCTCTATCGAAGCGTTGCGCCCCGCCGGGGTTTCGCCCAACAGGCGAGTCAGCTCGCGCACGCTGTCGACTCGACGGCCGTTAAAGGAAACGATGACATCGTTTTTATTCAGCCCCGCCGCCTCGGCCGGGCTGCCCTTGACGACCCTCATCACCAGGGCCCCGCGCTCTTCCGACAGGTTGAGTTCTTTCGCGCGGTCTGAGGTAACTTCTTCGAGGTAGACTCCGAGATAGCCCCCTTCGGAAGAGAACAGACTCAGAACCTGAGCCTGAGCCACAGGGGCTTCAGGAGCAGTCTTGTCTTTCTGCTTGTCCTTCCCGTCCTGATAACCGGCTGCGCTTCCGGCCAGAACGCCCGCCATCCCGAGCGCAGCCGCCAGTATGAATATAATATATTTGCGTTTCAGCATTATGGTTCCTCCTTAGCGATTTCCAGTTTCCCTCTGCCTGATCTTTCAGCACGCTTCCCCGGAGAAAAAGTTCCAAAATTCAGCCATCAGCCATCAGTCGTCAGCCGTCAGGGCAAGTATTCAACCACAGATAACACGGATAACACAGATAGAAATTTCTTTCTTCTATCTATCCGTGAAATCTGTGTCATCTGTGGTTCGAAACTTTTAGCTGATCGTCTGTAGCTGATCGTCTGTAGCTGATGGCAGATCACTGACCACTGCTTCGCGTGGCGCGCAAAACGTGGCGGGCGAGCCAGGGTGCATAAGCAAGTACAGTTGCGGCGAAGTTGGCCACAGAAGAAGAAAGAGCCGCCTTTCTTAAAATCCCCGCCACCTTCATTCGCTTTCCAAACTCCCGGTCGTAGCGCGCGCGGTAGGACTCAAGCACCTGCTGAATCAAGCCCGGCCGACCGGGTGAAGAATAACCGATTGCGCCCGCGCGGGCCGAGGCGCTGCCCGCCGTGTATGCACAGGGCACAGGTTCGAGGCATTCGATTATCGCTTCGGCCACCATCTCGCCTGTCCGAAGCGCGACCTGTATACCTGTCCCTGTGAAAGGGTCTATCATGCCCGCCGAATCGCCTATGGCTATTACGCTGCGCCCGGCGTCGGCCCGCGCCCCGAAGGTGAGAGGACCGGCGCTGTGCCACTTTCCCGTCACCTCTGCCCGCACGAGGCGCTCGGCGGCAAGATAGTTCTTCATAACCGTCCGGCGAAGTATTTCAGCAGCGTCTCCGCCTGCGGCCTTTAGGGTCTCTTCGTTGACTATGAAACAGAGATTGGTCAACCCGTCTTCGACCGGAGACAGGCCGCCATACCCGCCGGGAAAAAAATAGAGTTCCACACGCTCCTCCATCCCTGAAACGCCTTCAAGGTGGGCCTTCATCGCATAGTGCCTCGTTCCCTTGCGGCCGCCTATTCGCTCCCTGCGACCTACGGTCAGGCGCGAATTCCGGCCCGAAGCGTCAACGATCAGAGTAGCCCCAAACCTGACGGTCTTCCCTTCGGGCAAGGCGACGGCTTCCACCCCTACGGGTCTGTCCCCTTCGTAGAGACACTCTTTGACGGCAATGCCTTCGAGGCAGTCGGTCCCTGCTTCTCGCGCCCTCTCAAACAGTATATGATCGAATCTGGCGCGACTGAGGCTGATCGCTGAAGACCCTTCGCCCGACATTTCGGCGATGGAGGCTTGAACAGTCCTGCCGTTTGAGGCCGTCAGACATAAGCGGGTAATCTTCTGCGCGCCCGCCGCCATCAGGCGGTCCCGGACGCCCAGCCTGCCGAGAGACGGAAAACACTCCGGCGTTATGAACTCGCCGCAGAGCTTTTCGCGCGGCATTCGCTTTTCTTCGAGAAGAAGCACGCGCGCCCCGCTTTCGGCCAAACATACGGCGGCCGATGAACCGGCAGGCCCTCCTCCAACGATGATCACGTCATAATTCATAAGCGAAGCCGATTCGTCCGCCGCCCGCCACCATTACAAGGTAAAGGCAAAATTAAAAGTGTCGGATTGTTTTTGCCTTTTTAATTGGAGCGAAGCCTTCCGGACGGGCTAAGAATCACTGACATCGGCAATCAGCGACAGCCTGTAAGGGAAATACCGTCTGACCTCGAAGCGATCAAGTCCCGACTTGTGGGCCAGGCTGCTCAGTTCTTCTGCCGTGAATCCTCTGAGCACCGAAAGCGGCGCGTCGCTCCGCGTCAAAAAACTCTTCAAGAAGATCACCCCTGTCGCCCGGAACAGGTAGTAAGGCACGAGGTTTCGCACCAGGTCATGTATTATGACCGCGCGCCGGGCCACTCCGGCAAATCCTTTCATCAAACGGACGACATCTTCATCGCGGAAGTGGTGCAGGAACTGCGAAGCCGTGACGTAGTCGAAGCTATTTGCCGCAAATGGAAGCTCTAAAGCGTCCGCGCGCAACAAGGCCACTTCCGGGCTTATGCGAAAATTCGCGCGGGCGACCCGCAAATTCCGCTCGCTCACATCGAGCGCCGTGCAGGAGGGTTCGATGCCGCGCGCCCTGCACCAATCGATGACCGCCGTCGGTATATCGGCAGACCCCGTTCCAACATCCAGGAACGAGAGTCGCCCGTGATTTGCGGCGCGACGGCTCGCACTGCGATGATTTCCGTTCGGACGGCTCGCCTCCAATGCCTTGAGCACGGTCCTTGTCCCTCCCAGGAAACGATTGAGGCGGCGCAGGTCGAGCAGGTTCCCCGCCACATCTTCGTCCGTCCCGACGCCTGCATCGAGCAACTCTTCCTCATAACTCCGCAAGGGTGTGAACATAAGCCGGTCCCCCTACTTATCACGAAGGGCCGCAATATATTGGGGCGATTCTGCCGCCTTCATACAAAATGTGAGGAGCTTCATGGAAAACATCAAAAGGCCTGACGCCCTTGCCCGGCAATGCCGCGCCGCCGAAATCGGTCTCAAAGCCGCCGCTCAACCGTAGAAAGCCTGTCAGGTGATCTCCCGCCTGGCGGGGCATAAACATTCGGGCACTGTCCGGCCCTGAGCGTGACGCATAATAATGATAACACCTACAACCCTCTTTAAAGAAACTTTTGACGGGTATAAGAGTTGCCGGTGTTTCCGTCTTCCCCGGCGCGGCATTGCCTATAGGTTCTTACTTTTCTATTGATAAGCTTGACTTTGAATAGAGGTCTCAATACAATCGCTTTAGTTTAGGCAGGGTTTGGCGAGCGGCTGAATGAAAAGTTGACTGACTTGATAGCCCGCCCCACCACGTAAAGTTGCAGGATGTGAGCAGAAGACTCCGGGGTCCGGAAGCGTATCATGGCAAGTAGAGACCCGCTCAACACCAACAGTGTCGAGAATGCCGTTGCCGCCGGAGAGGCTGCGATGGAGGAGAGCCGCTTTGAAGAAGCGGCCAATCACTTCAAACTCGCCCTTCGAAGGGGCGCGCGCTCTATCGAAGATGAAGCCCTCATCCGATGTCGACTCAGCGAGGCATTCGAAAAACGCAGCCTCAAAAACGAGCTGTTGGAGGCTGTAGCCAAGTACGCCAAACTCGCCGAGTTCGTGCGGCTGTCCGAACATACGCAGATGCTCGTGCTGACTCGCCTGGGCCGGGGCTACTCTTTAAACGACGATATTCCCCGCGCAATCGCCCTCTTCAACCAGGCTCTACAGATCGCCCGCCAGCGCGAAGACCATGCAGGCATGGGGGCCAGTTATTTCGGGCTGGGCCGCGCATACTGGAACCTATCCGAGATACGCATCGCGCGCGATCATTACATATCGGCCCTCGAGCACTACCGTCAGATAGGCGATTGGCGAAGGCTGGCCGAAATCTACATAAACATCGGCCACATAAACGCTTTCGAAGGTGATTATAGAAACGCGCGCCATTCACTCAAGCAGGCGCTGACGATGATAGGCGACCGGGAAGAGCACGGCTTGCTCGGCCGCGCTTATATGTACCTGGCCGTGACCTATGACAATATGGGCTCGACCGAGAAGGCCCTGGCTTCGTGGGAAAAGGCCATAGACCATTTCGGCAAGGCCGGAAATGCAAATTACCTCGCCATCAACCGGAACAATCTCGCAGACAAGTTGATATGGCTGGGCGAATGGGAGCGCGCCGAACACCTCCTCAAGCAGGCCATAGAAGTGCTCAGCAAAACATCTGCCGCAAATCACGGCGGGGCCATAGATACGCTCGCCCAGTTATACATACTGCAAGGAAAACTCGATGAAGCGGACCTCTTGCTTGAAGAATCGATCCGCGTCCTCGCAAGCATCAAAACCGGCGAATGGGTAGAGACGCACCCGCAAATATCCATGGGGCGCAGCCTTCTAATCAAAGGAGACCCCGACCGGGCGACCGCGCATTTCGAGCGGGCCATGGGTTTGTGCGAGAGGTGGGGCGACCAGCGATCCATATTCGATGCGCGGCTGTGGCTGGTCGAAGCGATGCTCAAAAAGGGACAACTCAAGCAGGCGCGCGAAATGGTCGACTATGTGCGAACAGAGTTGCGAAAATCGCCCAACATGCTGGCATGGGGGTTTATGATGAGGGTGGTGGCGAAGATAGAAGCCGCCGAAGGTCACACGGCAGCCGCCATACAATCGCTCGGCCAGAGCACTTCCATATATGAATTGAGGGGGAACCGTTATGCCTGCGCGGTCAATCGCATAGTGCTGGCCTCTATACTCGAAATGCATGGAGCCCTCGACGAAGCGATCGAAGAGACCGCCTCCGCCCTGAAAGTTTTCGAGAGTCTCGGCGCTCGAATAGACGCGCGCAACTCAATAGAATACATTGAGTCTCTGCGCGCAAAACGGGCTGCAAGAGGCGCATCCTTCGAAACGTCAGGACCTGTGGGCGCGCGCGTTTCGGTCCCCGATCTTGCTTCGGCCATAGACGGCTTCATAGTTCAGCGGCTCGTTCAGGCTTCGGTCACACGCGAACTCCTTCTGCACGAGCTTGCGGCAATCGCCCGCGAACAGGCGGCCTCGCGCGCCGCCGCCGTGATCGAGATCATTCAGAACGAAGAGGCTCCAAAACAAGAAGTCGAGCCGAAGGTCGCCGCTGCGGCCGGGCTTGATGAAAGGCAGCAGCAGGAAGAGCTTGAGTTTCTTTCCAAACTGCCCCCGGAAGAATACAGGCATAATTTCGTCTACACCTTCACAGACAACCAGCAATCGAGCTTCCTGCTGCACATAATGGCTCCCGAATCTGCGCGATTTCAGGCGGGGCAGGTGAACCTCGAACCGCTCCTCTGCCTGGTCGAGCAGGGACTTGAAAACCATCTCATCAAGAGCAAGACTCGCAGGATACAGGCATTTAATCCCTCTCGGCTGCTTGCGGAGGTGGAGCTTCCCGGATTTATATGCGCGAGCCGGGCCATGAGGCGCGTGGTCGAACAGATTCACAAGATACGATCTTCGGACGTGACCGTGCTGATTACAGGCGAATCGGGGACAGGCAAGGAACTGGTCGCGCGGGCGGTGCATGCGGGAAGCTCTCGGCGGTTCAATTCATTCGTGCCCTTCAACTGTTCGGCCGCTCCGCGCGAGATGGTCGAAAGCCAGTTGTTCGGCTACCGCAAGGGAGCGTTTACGGGCGCGGTCGCGGGCAACCCCGGAATAATTCGAGCGGCAGAGCGCGGGACGATCTTTCTGGATGAAATCGGAGACCTGCCGCTGGACCTGCAACCCAAACTGCTAAGATTCCTGCAACAGGGCGAGATACACCCAATAGGCGAGAATCAGCCCGAAATCGTCGACGTGCGGGTGATAGCGGCCACCAACTCGAACCTCGAACGTGCGGTTTCGGAAGGGAGGTTCCGCGAAGACCTGTTCCACCGCCTCAATGTGATTCGAGTACATGTCCCTCCGCTCAGAGAGCGGCGCGAAGAGATACCCGTTCTGATAAATCACTACCTTAACCTGTATCAGGAAGAAGCGGCCAAGCGCGACATACAGATTTCGGAAGACACGCTCGACCTCATGGTAGTCTACGACTGGCCGGGCAATGTCAGGCAACTCTGCAACGAGGTGCGCCGCATAGTGACCTACAGCGAATCGGGCACTGTGGTGACGGATGAATCGCTTTCGTCTGAGATCGCTCACGCAGGCGCACGGTTGCCGCTCTCTTCGGCGGGCGCGCAAAGAGCGTCCGTTCCTCCAGTGCAGGTGGCCGCCGGGACTACGCTGGCCGAGGCCGTAAAAGAGGTAGAGCGGCAGATGATAAGGGACGCGCTCCATCGCTCATCGGGCAACATGGCCCGTGCAGCAAAAGAGTTGGGCCTGTCGCGCAAGGGCCTTTACTTGAAGATGGACCGCCTGAATTTCAGGGTTTGATCTTAGCAGGGGAGCAGGGGAGCAGGGGAGCAGAGGGGCTATAGAGGCAGTGAAGCCAGAGTACGAGCACCCCAGCACCCATGCACAGAAAGATCGGTCAGCGGCTCTGTCGTCAAAATGACCGTTGTTGTGACGAAAAGCTCGTCAATCTGACCGAAATATCATAGCGGATTTCACTTCTGAGCAGACCAGCTTTGATGTTTAACCTGTTTATTTGCCGCAATAAGCCTGTTCCCGGCAAGACTGGCACCCGTCTTGTATTCAAATCGTCGAACGAGACGCAGGCTTTAACAGCTATAAGGTTAGGCACTTCAAAAAGAAAATCGAAGGACGAGGGAAAACTCATGATTAAAATACCGGGTGCATGCAGAGGGGTTATCTGGGATGACACTCAAGAATAAAGCGGTTTCCTAAGCAGCGCACAGAATGAGATCCGACAATTGAGCAGGTTGCGATCTCTTCGTCTCGTGCGTCGAGTCAGGAATTGTATTAGTAGCAAGCCCTCATCAGCAACGCCGTGCCACGGGGATTGGGTCAATCGGGATTCTGAGCAGAAGAGTCATCCGGCCCGGTCCCCGTGGTTACTTGTCGAAAGAGAGAGCTTCCTAATGGAAACGCTAAAGCAGGAAATCAAGCGATATGGCGGGGGCGGGGCTATCTTGCTCGCCTTGATGACATTAATCGCAGGCACTCTGTTACTGACCGGCGTGGCAAAGCTTGCAACAGGCGGCTATGAATCACTGTTGCTCTGGACCGCGCTGGCGCTCATACTGGCAATAACCTCGTCGAAACATCCATTAAACTTTCTTGGAACCGACACGGCCATCTCGGTCTCAGAGGCTCTGGTTTTCCTGTCCGTCATAACTTTAGGGCCTTATCACGGCGTGCTGTTTGCGACTCTTGACATGCTCTTGGTGAGTCGGCGGCTAGGTCTCAAAGCCAGCCTGTATCTGTTCAATATCTCCAATCAGACAATCTCCGTTTATGTTGCAGGAAGTGCTTATTACGCAGCTTCTCTTTATTTGACGGATCACAAGCTAACAACTGGAACGGGGCAGACCTTGCTGGAGTTTGCACTGCCCTTGATAGCGATGGCCTTTGCGCACTATATGCTGCAACACATGATGCTGGCAATAAGGTCTTACTTCATAGGCGCTAGTGGGTTCTTCGCCAGAATCCGTGACACCTTCCCGTGGGATCCGGCAAGCCACATGGCCGGAGCAATAATGGCTGGACTTATAAATTATGCTTTCCATGAGCATGGGGTCATCACGACAGCGGTGACACTGGTGCTGATGTTGCCAGTGCCGATCATTATCTATTACACCTTTAAAACCTATCAGGACAAACTCGGCGAGCAGAAAGGCCATTACCAGGAACTCACCAGCATCTACGACTCTATACTTGAAATGCTCGCCATGGCGATTGACGCCAAAGACGATGTCACTCACGATCACATTCAACGAGTCAAACTCTTCGCCCGAAGGATGGGCGAACTCGTCGGCCTGTCTGAAGCTGAAATAGAAGCTCTCAAAGCCGGCGCACTCCTTCATGACATCGGCAAGATAGGAATACCCGCTTACATACTGAACAAGCCCGGAAAGCTCACTCAACACGAGTTCGAGCAGATGAAGATGCACACAATCATCGGGGCCGACATGCTCTCGAACATA
>JAKEHD010000258.1 GCA_022615215.1 Blastocatellia bacterium | reverse complement strand
TGCTGCTGACCTTGCTGGCCTTGCTGTCCTTGCTGCTGACCTTGTTGACCTTGCTGGCCTTGTTGTCGGCCCTGCTGTTGACCTTGCTGACCTTGCTGACCTTGCTGTTGGCCTTGTTGCTGATTCTGGTTTGATTCCGAGCGGCGGCGCAGGGATTCGAGGTTGTCGGCCAGTTCGCGCGTATTGTTGAGCGCCTCTTCAAGGCTTTCGCCCTGGCCGCGTTGATTTGCGCCGCGCTCGGCAGCCTGTAGGTTCTTGAGCACCTCTTCGATATTGTTTCGAATTATCTGTTCGCGCGAACGCGCCTCATCATACCAGCCGTTTTCGATCATCTCGCCGGTCTGGCGTATGCGGTCGGGAATGCGGTTGCGCCGAATCGAATTCGCCGCTTCGCGCATCTTGTCGCTCGCCTGTTTGCCTTCCTGTCCGAGGCTGCGCGCCGTCTGGTCTATGTCTTTTTCGAGTCCTTCCATACGGTCGGCGAGCGTCTCTTTGCGTTCGGCGAGTTGTTCTTTCTTCTGCTCGGTCGCAGCGCCCGCTCCTCCAGCCTTCTCCTCGCGCGCCAGTTGCTCGACATCGCGCGCTATTTCTTCCTGCCGCTTCAAAGCCTCTTCAGCCTGCTGGCGCAGCTTCTGGGCGCTCTGTTGGCTGCCCGCGCGCTGCGAAGAGTCGAGCGAACGCTGGGCTTCCTGCATGCGTTCGAGCGCCTTGAGCGACCGCGCGGTCGCTTCATTGCTGTTTGCGGATGAAGATGACGCCTGAGCGCGCTGCATCTCGTCTGCGGCGCGCTGCATCTCTCTCGCCGCCTCGGCCATACGAGGGTCGCGCCGCTCGCGCGACAATCGCTCAAGCTCGCGCGCCATGCGCTGGGCCTCATCGATCATCTCCTGTTGCTGGCGCTGAGAGCCGCCTCCGCCCCCTCCGCCCTGCTGCTGCATCTGCGAGCGCATTCGCTGTTCGAGTTGTTGCTGCTGTCGTCGCGCAAGCTCTTCCAGCCGTCGCGCGATCTCGTCCTGCTGCTGAGATTGACCCGACTGTTGCTGGCGCTGAATTGTTTCGTACTGGTTCTTCATCTTGTCGAGTTGCAACTCGAAAAGGTCGGCCAACTCCTCTGCATTCTGATTGCCGCCGCCTCCGCCCTGGCCCTGGCCCTGCGCGATCTGTATGTCGCGGAAGATGGCTTCGGCCCTGAGCAATTGCTGAAGCGCGCGCTGTTCGGGCGAGAGGGCCTCCTTGGTTTTTTGCGCCTTCAATTCATTGATCGCCGCTTCCATCTCTTTGGACGCTTGCTTGAGGTGCTCTACGAGTTTTGCGAAATCCGACTCCTCATTGATTTGCTCGCCGAGCCGTCGGCGTATGCGTTCGGCCAGGGTGTCGGTGTCACTTTTGAGGCTTTCCTGACTCAGAGTGACCGCGCCGAAGTTTTCATCTTTTTCTTGAGGCGTGTAACGGGATAGCTCGCGCTGCACGCGGAAGGTCGCGGCGATGATCTGGCGCTGGCGGCGTGCGAGCGCGCTCGAATCCCCGTCGCTTTCGCCGCCGCCGCCCTGTTGCTGGGCCTGGCGGAACGAGCGGTCGAACGGACGCACCTCTAAAAAGTATATGTCGCTCGTCGACTCCCGCCCGCCTCCTATACGGTTATCGCGGGCCTTCGCGTAATAAGAGATGAAATCGCCCGGTTGCAGTCCGTGCTCTTCGAGGAAGAATGTGTGCGCGCCCGAAAGCGAGCGCGCCGCCTCGCTCTTGAGGTCTTGCAATTGTACGCGCTTCTCCTCGCCGCCGTTGACCGAATAGTAAAGCTCTATAGTCGATATGCCGTAATCGTCTTCGGCACGGGCCTGGGCGAAGACCTCCTGTATGCTTGTGACTTTCATGTCGCGGCCGGGCTTGTCGATGACGACCGTAGGAGGATGGTCTTCGAGTACGGTAATGTCGAATTCGTTCGAGCCGTTATACTTTTCGCCGTCGAGGCTTGTAAGCTCGATTTTATAAGTGCCGTTCTCTTTTACGGTGAACTCGCCCGTGAACAGGTCGTCGCCGCCCGAAAGCATTTCGATCTTCGTGCCGTCGTTTAAAACTATTCTGGCCGCTTTCGCCTGCATGCTCAGTTGGGCTATGACCTGAACGCGAGTGCCGAGGAGCGCGGCCACCTCGCCCGCTTTTTCGAGCTTCTTGCTCGGCATGCCTGTATAGGCGGGAAAGTTCAACACGAGGTCTATCTGTTTGACGAAGGGGAGGTCTGCGACTTCGAGCGTGAACTCCGGCGAGCGAAGCCCTTTCGCTTCGATATAGTAGGCGACCGAATCCTGTATGTTGAAGATCATGTGCTGGAACTCTGCCGGGCGTTTGGCCGGTTCCATAACGCTTGCGATCCATCCTTCACCATCGAGCTTGCGAATGAAGACCTGAGCGAGTTCGGAATCGAACCCGTGAAGTTCGGCCTTGAGCTTTTGGTCAGACCCGCGAGGCACGCGCGCTGTGCCGGGATTTATGCTGATGAACATGGTGCTCGCCGAGGCGCTGAAGGGCGAATATAATTTGCTCATCCCGCCCGATATGGAGATCGGTCCCTTGAAGAAGAGTCCGAACATCAATAACATAACGAGCGCCGCGCCCGCCGCGTAAGCATAACCCTGACGCGGGTCGACGACCGTTTTGGGCGGCACGATGGAAGATCGCTCGTTTGTGTCCGTGACCAGGCGCTCGACTATGACGGGAGAAGCGGCGCGGGCGTCCTCAGAGTATTCGACCGCCGTGACCAGCCGGTCTCCCAGAGCGCCTTTCTCTTCTATGAGTAGGGCGACCTGGGCATCGCTTATCTGGCGCGTGAGGGGTCTTATGAGGAAGAACCACGCGGCAGCAAGTATGGGCGCGACAGGCAATATGCGAAGCGCGATCAGTATGCCGGGCCTGTGACCGTAGTAATAGGCCGCTGCCGACACCGCTATGATCGAGACCGCAGTGACCGCTATGGTGATTGCGGTCCCTCGCAGAATTCTGCGCGTTCTTATCCGCGCGCGAACCCGATCTATCAATTCCCTGTAGCCTGTGCGTCGAGGATCCATGATAGCTTCCTCCTTCGAAGTCGGTTATTCCACCGGATAGTTTTGAGTATAGTGCCTGAAGCGTTATGACACCAATGCTAATTCGTCCTTTGTCCGTCGTCCGTCGTCCGTCGTTCTTCAGCCGGAATCTTGATCGAGGAGCAACGGACCACGTAAGAAAGAAATCTTTATGACCACTGACTACTGACCACCTATCCGATCAATTTCGGCAGACGTATGCGGCGCGCGATAAGCGCCTCGGCTATGAACAATCCGAGCGCGACGAGGAGCAGCGGCAACCACAATCGCTGTCGGCCTTCTATCTCTTCTGCGGTGAGGCGCTCGCTCGCTTTGGCGCGCACCGCAGGGTCGTTCGGGTCGGGCGAGAGTGCCGCTACAAGATCGTCCGTGTTGAGCTTCGATAGATCCGATTCCTTCGTGTCGAGATTTACGGCCACGTGCTCTGCCCGCGTGCGATAGCGCAAGCGATAAAATCCGATATCGCCGGCTTCTACCGAAAGCCCGCCCGATGAGTTCCTCGGTGCCGATTCGACGCGGCCTCCGCCCGGATGCTCGATCAGAGGAAGCGTTCCGTCCGCGTCCGCGACGACGTTGAATACCTGCCCTATCGTGTAAGTGGACGACGGCTCGCCCCCGCCCAGGTATTCGAGTATCTGACGCACGAGCGGCAGGTACATGGGCGTGAGCGGCAAATCGTTCCATGCCGTGTCGAGCGTGGTGGTTACTAGAAGGACTTTGCCGTTGCCCGCCTGACCTTCGACTATGAGAGGGCTTCCATCGTCGAGGGCCGCTATGACTCCATCTCCCGATTTCGGAACGGCCCGATGATAAGCGTAAACCCGCGTCGAGGCAAGGCGTCCGCTTTGCGCGAATATGCTGAAGATGGGATGGTCCATCTTCACCTGGCTCATAAGCGCGTAGCTGCCCCGCGTCTGCACTCTCTCGCCGAGTTCAGCGGGCGCAATCGAACCGAATGCGCGATTGAAGTCGCCGCCTTCGGTATGCTTGCCCGCTGCGATTATGAGACCGCCGCCGCGCTCGACATACGCCTTTATAGCAGCAGCAAGCTGCTGGCTCACATTGCCCGCATCGTTGACTATTATGGCGCGATAAGAATCCATCTCCGTCGGGTCGATGGTGCCTGCGGTTTTGGTCGTGAGTGCGTACCGGTTATTTTCGCCCGCAAGCAGGGCGTGTTGTATGAAGAAACTTTCGCTGCGCCCGCGAACGGCCGTTTCTATGGCGAGCACTTTCGATTGATTGTCGCGCCGAATAGGAAAGAAAAATTTGTTGTCGAGGGCGAACGAATCGGCGGCAATTTCGACCGTCGCGCGATTCGAGCCATCGGGCACGTTGAAGCCTGAAAACTCAAGGGTTTCGGAAGCGCCCGGCTCAAGGCTCACGGGCCGACGTTCGACCGTCAGGTCGTTGAGTTTGAAATCGACCGGAAGGTCACTCACGGCTTCGGGACCGAAATTGCTTATGCGCGCCGTGACCTTTCCGGTGTACTTCTGTGCGTAGACGACCGGCTCGGCCCGGACTTCTGAGATGGCGAGGTTTACAGGTTTCGGGTCCGACACATCTACCGCAATGAGTTCGACGCCCGGCGAGAGCTTGACGGGCGGAGCCTCGCGGTTCCAGCCCGCATCCTGAAAATCCGAGATCAGGTGTATGCGGCGCGTTCGGCTCGGCGCATCCTTGAGGAGCGCATCGGCCGCGGCAGCAGCCTGCAAATAATCGGTCGCTCCAAGACCCGCTTGAACGTTATCGAGCATCGCAGAAGCTTCGCCTCGATTTGCCTTGAGCGGCATGACTATCTCGTAGCTCCGACTGAAGAGCACGACGGCGAGCAATTCATCGGTTGCCGCGCGACTTACGATGTCGCGGGCCGCGCGGCGCGCTCGCTCGAACACGTCGGCGTACTGCATGCTGTAAGAGTTGTCGAGCAAGATGACTGTGCTCGTCGTATCGGCCCCGGCAGCGGCGGCCGTCTGTCCCGTGAAGTATGGACGGGCGAAGGCCAGAGCCAGAAGTAAGAGGGCCGCGCACCTCAAGGCCAGCAGCAGCAGGTTGCGAAGCTTGCGTTTGCGAATGGTCTTTTGTTCGATGCGGCGCAGGAACATAAGCGAAGCGAAGGGCACCCTGATGGCCCGCGTGCGCCTCACGAGATGGACGAGCACAGGCACGGCTGCGGCCATCGCTCCGAGTAAAAATATTGGATTTAAAAATGCCATCTACTGCCTCTACAGATTTTCAACCGCACTCGGCCAGGGCGCGTTCCAATAAATCTGAAACATTCAACTCCTGCGCCCAGTGCTTGAGGTACTGCATATCGAGATGTTTGATTTGCACTTTGATTACGCCCTTTATGTCTTCCCACTGTTGATCTGAAACTTGATTGCCGCGACGATACCAATCCAGTTTGGCAAGTATAGTATCTTCCGCTGATGCGATATAAGCTTTTTGCTGCAAATCTTTGCTCAAAATTTTCAACTGTCGACGCTCGATCTGAGTTGTTTCAAACCTGGATGGCTTCGCTACAAAGATGTCCACTTTGAATATGGAATCCAGATGGATGACGTTGAAATGACGCTTTGTTCTTACTGCGTGCTTGATAGTCTGTTCATCAGCATAGAATTCCTCCTGCAACTCGGCAGCAAATGCCACTGCTTGCTCCGGCTTTATCAGAGCGATCAGGTCGGCATCGTGCGTTGCTCGCGGAAGCCCGTGAATAGAACTGGCGAAAGAGCCGCCTATCACGTAAGGAATGTTCAGCTTTTCAAGCAATGCCACGACTTTCAATACGACATCTATTTGATTCGCATCCATCAGTACCCTTCAACTTCCGGATCCCATCCATAAGCCTTTATTACTGTTTCGCGGTCCAGTACGAGGGCCGCGAGTCGCTTCCGCAATTCTTCTTCTGTAGCTTGCGGATAACGGCCTCTGAGTCCGGCCATCGCAAACTGCCGACAGGCTTTAGTCGTAGCCGCAACCTGCTCCACTTTCTTCCAGGGAGGCGTTGTGCGGGCAAGCTCGATCAATACGCGCTCGGCCTCTTCATCGGTATCCAAAAATAAAGGCTTCTTCTCCATAATTCAAAAACTCCGGGCGACCGATACGGTCGCCGCAACTCTCATCCGAAATGCGAGCGGCGCGCAAGGTATGAAAAGAGCGCCGCGTCCAACGGTTCGCTCGTCTTATGCACCTCGTAATCTATGCGGTTGCGGGCCGCTCCATCGCTCAAAGCATCCAGGTGCGTGCCGATAGCCCGCAGATACTCGTCGCGCAAAACGTCGGGCAATACATGCATCTGCTCTTCGGTCTCGCTGTCTTCGAGCACCATCGGCTCGGCGAAGTCGAACTCCATCTCCTGCCGGTCGAGTATGTGAAAGACTATGACCTCATTGCCTTGAAACCGCAGATGCTCAAGCCCGCTCATCAATCGCTCAGGGTCGTCATAGAGGTCCGATATCAAGACTATGATTCCGCGCCGCGTGAGCAACTCGGCCGTGCGATGCAATTGTTCTGAGAGCGCAGTGCCCCGGCCCGGTTCGAGCCGCTCTATGCTTCCGAGCACCGTGCGCAGATGGCCGGTTCTCGAACGCGGCGGCACATGCTCTATAACGTCTTCGTTGAATGCGACCAGGCCGACCGAATCATGCTGGCGCACTCCGAGGTAAGCAAGCGATGATGCAAGATATTGCGCGTATTGAAGCTTGGAGACCTCACCGCTCGTGTATCCCATCGAGGCGCTCGCATCGAGGAGCAGGTGCATCTGAGCGTTCGTGTCGCCCTGATACTTTTTGATGTAGAGGCGGTCTGTGCGCGCGAGCAGCTTCCAATCCAGGTGGCGGAGGTCGTCGCCCGGCATATATTGTCGGTGTTCGGCGAAGTCTGTCGAAAAGCCTAGATAAGGCGAGCGATGAAGCCCCGATATGAACCCTTCGACCACCGACCGCGCGACGAGTTCGAGCGAGTTTATGCGCGCAAGCACTTCGGGCGCGAGAAAACGGGTTCCGGGTTGTTGGTCGTTACTGAGCATAATATGCGCTGCTCCTCACCGGCTACATGAAATTAAACGTGATCGTGCCGATGACTTTTACGGGCACTCCGTTGAGTAAAGTCGGCCTGAATTTCCATTGCCTCGCCGCTTTTTCCGACTCATGATGGAAAAATACATTGCCTGAGATCGCCCTGGCCGACTCTACATTGCCTTCCGTATCTACGGTCACTTCTACCACGATCATCCCTCTCATTCTGATCGCTCTCGCCTCTTGAGGATAGGAGGGCTGTACTCTTGAAATCGCCTCGCCCTGGAGGACTCCTCCTATTTCAGGGTCGGCTATAGGCTTGATCGCATTCGGTTTTGAATAGTATTTGAAACTCCTGTATATGGCATGCGACGGGAAGGGCTTGACTTTACCCTGCACGGAGAAGAACCGCGAAGTGGTCTTCTTCGTCCAGTTTCCCATCGAGTCATATTCATACTCGTAAGCCCACATGTTCAAATTATCCCGATTGGCGAACTTCTCCTCGATCACGTTTTCCTTGTCGTCATAAACGAACTCCAGCTTCCAGGCTTGCCCTCCGTCGGCGCGATAGTAATCTATCGCAATCACATTGCCTTTCGGGTCGTAGGTAGTGACAGTTTTTCCCTCGAACTCGCCTTTCGGGCCGTATTTCGATCTTTCTATTCTGTTCGCCTCGTCATCGTATCCGGTTACAGTCTTGCCTGTCATATCGCCTTTGCCGTCATAGGTGATCCTTTCGATGGTTCTTCCGTTTTCGTCATAAGCGAATGCTTCTTTACCGTTCGGCTCTTCGTCTTTGTAAAAGAGCTTTTCGACCAATCTCCTCTCAGAGTCATGTCTGTAGACGGTCTTGCTTGTGAGTTCGCCTTTCTCGTCGTACCGGAGATGCTCGGTCTCATCTCCTTCTGCGTTGTAAGTGTGGGTCTGTTTTTCTACAAGCGAGTCTTTCGATTCATAGGAGAGACTTTCGACAAGATTGCCTTCCTCGTTATAATTGAAAACCTCTCTGCGGGGCTTGCCGCCATCAAAGTAACTTATTGACTCGATGAGGTTGCCCGCTTCGTCATACGAATAATCCATGTAGCGATTGCGGGAGCCTTCGCGAAGGTTGCCGGAACGGGCGGAAAAAAAAGCTTTTTCGATGCCTATAGTCTGAACAGGTCCGGCCAGATACCTTTTCTTTTCCTCGCCGCGCGCCTGACCGTAGGTCGGGCACGACAAGCAAATAATCAATATCAAAAAAAGGGCCGGTCTTTTCATCTCAGCCTCAAAGCCCGGATTTGGGCGCGGGCACGGTTTCGATCAAGCGCCTTATCACGTCATCGGGTTTCACCTTTTCGGATTCAGCATGGAAGTTCAACAATATGCGATGGCGCAATATGGGATATGCGAGCGCGCGCACGTCTTCGACCGAAACATTGTAGCGCCCCTCCATCACCGCTCGCGCCTTGCCGCCGAGTATCAGGAACTGCGAAGCCCTGAGCGACGCTCCCCAATTCACCCATCGCTTTATGAAATCGGGCGACTCGTCTATGACGGGTCGGCTCGCTCCTACGAGCTTGACCGCGTAACGGGTCACGGATTCTGCGGCAGGCACGCGGCGGACCAGCCGCTGAAAAGCGAGTATGTCTTTGCCCGATACGTCCCGGTCGAAGTCGAATTCCTGAACCGATGTCGTCCGGTTGACCACCTCCACTTCATCGTCTTCGCTCAGGTAGCCTATATTGATGTTGAACATGAAACGGTCTAGCTGAGCTTCGGGCAACGGATAAGTGCCTTCCATCTCGATGGGGTTCTGTGTCGCAAGCACATAGAAAGGTTTCGGCAGTTCATAAGTCGTGCCCTGAACCGTCACGTTTCCTTCCTGCATGGCTTCGAGCAAGGCGGCCTGAGTCTTGGGCGGCGTGCGATTGATTTCGTCCGCGAGTATGATGTTGGCAAAGAGCGGCCCGCGAATGAATTCCAATCGGCGATGGCCCGTCGAGCGGTCTTCTTCCATCACGTCGGTCCCTGTGATGTCGGAGGGCATCAGGTCGGGAGTGAACTGTATGCGTTTGAACGAAAGGTCGAGCACGTTGGCCACCGTGCGAATCAAAAGGGTCTTTGCAAGACCGGGCACGCCCGTTACGAGCGCGTGGCCTCCCACGAAGAGTGAGATCAGCGTCTGATCCACCACCTCGTCCTGTCCTACGATTACTTTTCTAACCCCGCTGATAATCTGCCGACGGGCGGCGATCAATCTCTCCAACAACTCGTCTTCTTTGATTATCTCTGCCGTGTCTATCGCCATTCTCACTCCTGAAAAAAATTTTGAACCATGAATGCTGATATGATTCATCGGGTTTTGACCCATAGTCACACAGCTATCAGCTATCAGCTATCAGCTATCAGACCATGAACTGAAGACTGATGGCTGATGGCTGACGGCTGTGTTATCTGTGTGATCTGTGGTCGATCTTTTCCGCCTTCGTTCACCATGAATCATATCAGCGTTATCCTCTCAATGCGTCAGCGCGTAGAATACGTAGTTGACGCCGAATTTGTAAGCGGTGTTCGTGTCCTCTATGGGACTGAACGGATCATTGGACCACTGCCAGTAATCGCTCACGTCATTATTGTAATTGATTATCATCATCAAGCGTCCGTTCTTGTCCTCGACGCCGAAAAATGTCGGCTTGTACCTGGCATAAGAGCGCGCATCGTCGAGCGATTTGATCGAAAAAAAGCAATTGAATATCGGGTGCGAAACGTCGAGTTCCTTTATCTCATATTCCGGGATCGCCCGCCTCACATAATCGGCGAAGTTCTGCATCGACCACGAACCGCGAAAATCGTCCACGAGCAAAAACCCGCCGCGCAGGAGGTATTCGCGCATACCGGCTACCTCTTCATCCGTGAGGTCCATGTCTCCGACCTCGCATAGATAGGCGAGCGGGTACTTGAAGAGGTCCGGGTCGTCGAAGCGGAATATGTATTCGTTCATGTCGAGATTGATCGGTATCTTCGACACCTCAGAGAGTATCTTCGTAAAATGCAGCCCGGCCTCCGGGTAATCGTGCGACCACCCTATCGGTCCATCGCCGAGGGGCCATCCCGTATGAAACTCGCCGAACATTATTCTTACGAAGGTGAATTTGTTCGATACGTCTTCGCGCTCGCCGAGCCGGGGGTCGTTATAGCGATACTTGCCGTTGTTGGGCGCAGCCGAAAAAGTCGCGGGCGCGACCGTCAGAAAGATCAATACGATTATGAATATGAGTTTCCGCATAAAGATTTCTTTCTTAAAAGATTTCTTTCTTAAAAGATTTCTTTCTTAAAAGATTTCTTTCTTAAAAGATTTCTTTCTTA